>NZ_JBHZAH010000011.1:0-66054 GCF_042754225.1 Rhodococcus sp. NPDC059234 | reverse complement strand
ACCGTCGTCACCATCACCCGCACCGGCGAGTCGGCGAACATCTCCCCCTCGCTCGGCGCCACCCCGCTGCACCGCAACGCGTGGGTCTCCGGCTCGGCCAAGGTCGAACTGTCCGGCCCCGGCGGCGGCACCATCCAGCCCGGCTACATCGTCGGCTGCCAGCTCAACCTCGGCGGCAAGGCCGGCGCCGACAGCAGCATGACGTCGAACTACGCCGGCGACAAGACCAGCCAGACCGGCAAGGGCTCCGGCAACATCTCCATCGGCCCCGGCCAGGCCGTGGACTACAAGATCCTCGACCTCGAGGTCGCCGACGCCTTCGGCGCCGAGCAGCACCGCAACGGCAACCCCTTCAAGAACAAGGGCAGCGTCACCTGGGCCGACTCCACCATGGCGGTCAGCGGCTGCGCCGGCTACGCGCAGGCCCGCAGCTACGTCAAGGTCATCGTCAGCACCGCGAACGTGCAGAGCACCGTCACCCTGTGGGGACAGCCCTTCAGCCTCGGCTGATCACCCCCACCCCCAAACGCACCCGGCCGCACAACGGCCTCGCCCCTCACGAGCCAGAGTCGGGTTGCCGAAAGACGCAGGCGCGTGGTCCGTCGGATCCCCTCCCGGACCACGCGCCTGTGGTGACTCCACACGACGGCGGGATCGTCGCAATCTCTGAACGCTCCAGCCCGACAACACTCGGTCTCTACCGGTCTCCATGGCCACCATCGCTCGGCCGGCTCGCTTTTCTCTCTCGTCTCTCTAGTACGCCTGGACAGGCCCGAGCCCACCGCGCAACGAGACGCTGCCATCGGCGGCTCGCACGACGAACACGAGTGCGGCCTGCGCGGACGAATCAGCTGTCGGCACCCCCGCCCGCTCCCCAGAGATGTGCTGCGTAACGCGGGCATGTCTCTTCGTCGTCGAGGTTGTCGATCACTGCCGCGAGTTCCGAGTGGCCGTTGAGCGCGGCGAGGGTCATGAGCACGTAGCGGAGGTCGCGCTCGTCCCGATGGGGAAGCGTCGCAGTCTCGGCGGTGATCCTTCGCGCCTCGACGAGCGCCTCGGCATGAGGATCAGGCCTCGAGTCCCGAGGCGAAACGGCGGCGATCGTCTCCTGCCACATGCTGGGCGTGGAGTCGCTCACGATGAGCCCGAGCACGGTGACGTATTCGAGTCGCTGCTCGGCGCTCACGCGCCGAGCGATGCTGACCAGGTACGGAAAAGCAGCGACAGCGGCCGGCCAGGCGGTGCCTTCCGAAACTAGTGCAGGCCACTGCTCGGCGAAGCGCTCGCCGTCTACAGGATCCGCATCCAGTGCGCGCAACCAGTCGGGCACCCACGCAGCATCGCCGTCTCTGGTCGACAAATCCTTCCAACGCGGATCGTCCAGGGGAAACACCCCTGTCGCGGAGGCCTCCGGACGCCAGAGGGACTCGCTACTCGGCTGCATCACGAGTCCATCGTCGACGAAGACAGTGATGATGTCGAAATCGGTGGGAACTGGGTTGGTTCGGTGAACCTGTGCATTTCATGTCCCGAGTACTCGACGAACCGCGGCACGACGGCCGCGGACTCGGGATCGCTCGAGAGCACCGTGGCCGGGCGGCCGGTCCTCCGTCAAGAATCGTCGGCGGACGACAAGAAGCAGCGGCGACGCAATCGGTCCTGATTTGCTGTGATCTGGGGTATTCGTTGCGTGTGATCACCGCCCGGTCAACGTAGCCGAAACGCTTGCCGCCCAGTCCAAGTCGCGCGCCGACGGCCATCCACTGACCCGACACGTCACTCGGACGGTTCGCCCACCGTCACACACAAGCTGGAACGCATCCAGATTCGTGCGATCTGGAGCCCTCGTCATGTGTGATCACCGACCGGTCAAACCATCCAATCCGCATGCAGCCCAGCATGCTCCGGCATTGGTGAACACCAATCCACAGGGTGTTCACGCATTGGTGTGCGTTGTATTGACCTATTGGATCCGCGGACGGAATCGGAACCCGATTCCCCTCTAGCCCGGGCCCTGTTGATCAGATTCGGCGGATCTTCGACCTGATTGCGGCGCGACTCGCCTGCACAGTGAACTGAGTTTCGCTCACGCGACGGCTACGGACGGTCGTTGCCGCGATGTGGTCGAGGTCGAGCCGCAGAATCCGTGAATTTCGCTACCGGGGCGGGGTCACTATCTGCCGGATCCGGGTGTCGCCGAGGCCTCGTCGTGGCGCGTGGAGGAGAAGGGACGCATCCGCCTGCGTGGTGTGTGCGCGGGTTCAGGCTCGCCGAGGAACCTGCCCCACGGATCGACGGACTGACGCTTGGTCGAACTCCGGTCGGCCGACAACTCGAACCATGCTCGGGGCATCCTCCGGCCCACCCTTCGGCAGGTTCGCGCTCCGCAGCGGAGACCGCGAATTTCGGGCTTCCCACCGCAACCGTCGACCTTTCCAGAGGTCGCGCTAAGGCGCCACTGACTGACAGTCAAACGATTTAAGTTTCTTCGATTTCGCAACCCTCCCGGCCTACGCCCGCATATTTATTTCTCGGTTGTGCTGCAGGCGCGGCATGAATATCGCGCCTGCTGAAACATCCGAATTCGAATACCAGATCGGGGGATACGAGTGTGACCGTGATCAGAAAGGCGTTCAGCAGAAGGGGCGACAGCCGTTCGACTGGACTGAACTGTCCACACGCGCGGTTCGCGACGCCGGAGGAGATCGAACTCTGGGATGACTTCATCGCGCGAAATCCCGACCGTGGTTCCGTTTTTCGCAGTCGGGCCTTTGCCGAGTCGTTGCGTCTGCAGGGTCACATCCCGGTGTACCTGTTCGTCGACGACCTCGCGGTCACCGCCGCCCAGGTGCGGGTTCCGCGTATCGGGTCGTACTGGCAAATCCCAGGTCCGGGCGTCACCGACGTGGACAACCTGCTGCGGGTGACCGATTCCCTGGTCGCGCTCGCCGCGGAGAACGACATATTCACAATCCGCATCGACCCCCAGATCGAGGAGGACGGCGCTGCGATACGACGCCTGGTTGACCGGGGGCTGAGGCGAACCATGTCGTGGACCTGCGATCACACGGTGCTGGTCGACCTCACCGGGTCGGAGGACGAGGTGCTCCGACGGTTCAGCACCCGCGCACGCCGGTGGATCAAGCGAGCAGCCCGGGACGGTGTCGTCGTCGAGCGCGTGGAGGCCACCGGCGAGAACTGCCGCATCAAGTACGAACTTCTGAACGCGACCGCGGACAATCGGTTCGCCATCATGAGCCTCGAGGCCACCATCCGCTCCTACCAGCAGATGCAGGAAGCGGGAACCGGCCAGCTGTTTCTCGCACGATACAAAGGGAACGTGGTCGCCGGCGCATTCGCGATACAAGTCGGGGAAGCTTCGCTCTACCTGACCGGTGCGTCCGTCCGGAAGGATCCGGGGAGTTCAGAGGGAAACGGACTCGGAGCCCACGGCGTCGGGCACGCCGTCCAGTGGGAGATCATGCGGTGGGCACGTGAGAACGACTGCACCTGGTACGACATGTACGGTTCACCGTCGTCTCGATTCGCTGAGGACTCGGCGCACCCCCTGTACGGGGTAGGACAGTTCAAGCTGAGTTTCAACAAGCAGATCACCGACTACATCGGCTGCTATGACGTCCCAGTTCGACGCGGTCGCGCCTGGATCGTGTACCAGGCAGAGCGCCTCATGATCAACGCCAACCGCTCGAAGCTAGTCAGTCGGATCACCGGCCACAACATCCAGGAGAATCCCGACCTCGCCTGGTTCCGTTGACCAACTGTTCAACCTATCCAATCCGCATGCTCCGTCACTGACCCACTCGGCCCTGGAATGATTCCAGCGGCGATTGCCGGCCAGGTGCACCGGGCGATCCGGCGCTAAGAGCAATTAGCCCGCGGCCCTGACTCTCTCATAGGGTGTGCACCCATCAGCACCGATCGGGTTCACCTATCAACCTGCCAGTGACAGAGTCCAGGCATTTCCGGCCGAATCCTCGGATCAGCACCGCGGACCAGCGGGCTACAGAACTTGGGTGAGCGCTTCTCGGTACGCGCACCCCCGAATTCATGCCTCAATAGCCAGCTTTCGGCATGTGACCCACAACACCCCCTGGGTCCTTGGGTTCCCGGACCGGTCACACAGGCCCACACCGACCGTCTCCACCCCGCGACCCGACCACCAGTCGAGAAGCCGATCCCATACCGTTCGGGCAAAACAACCGTGCCCATCTTCCCGCACCCGTCGTCACGGAACGGGAGATACCAAAACGGCCCGTCGCCGGTTCGACCGGATCGCGGAGGTGACTTTCCTGCAGCAGCGCCCGACTGGTGTCGGTCACACTGACCGCTGCTAGAGCAGACCGAGGCGCCGAGCGGCATCGAGTGCCTCGGTCCGGGAGTGCACGCCGAGTTTGCGGTAGAGGCGGCGTAGCTGTGTCTTGACCGTGTTCGGGGACACGTAGAGCTCCTCCGCGATCCCGGCCACGGAGTCCCCCCGGGACAGTGCCTCGAGCACCGCGGCCTCGCGGTCGGTCAGGTCGACGGCCACAGGCGGCGCGGGATACGGGGACCGGACGCGGCCGGGGTCGAGGGCACGCCAGTGCGCCGGCGGTGGCGTGCCCATCGCGGACAGCACCGTGATCGTCTCGGCCGGCACCGCGGACAGCGGCCGGAGCAGTCCGGTGTCCTCGGACAGTGCCACCGCCCGGCTCCAGGCGCGGTGGATGCCGTCGTGGTCACCGATCTCGATCCGGGCCATCACCTCGATCAGCAACGCCTCCAACCGGACTCGCGTGTGTCCGATGTCCCGACCGGTCAGCTGACCGCTGTGCGCCAGCGCCGCGTCCGCGTTACCGCTCAGCAGAGCGGCGCGTGCCGTCGCCAGACGTACCAGTGGGTGCATCCGGTCGCCACCGCCGTCTACCCGGGCCAGTACGGCCGCGCCCTCGCCCATTGCCGTGCGCAGGTCCATCGACATCGAAGCGAGCAGCGGCCGCGCGAGCGAGCCGCGGGTGTTCCACTTGCGGAATCGCGAGGTGGTGCGGTCCATCCGGTCGAGGGCGACCTCGGGGCGTCCGGTCGCGAGGTCGAGTTGGCCCCGTGCGTATTCCACGAACGGCCAGTACTCGACCGTGTTCTCGAGTTCGGGCAGCGCATCGACTGCACCGGCGGCACCCTCGAAGTCCATCCGGTCGAGGGCGAGGAGTCCGCGGACGATCGCCGCCGGAATTCCGACGGCGGTCCCGACCCACCCCGGCGTCTCCCTGTACGCCGCTTCGCGCTCGATCCACCGCTGCGCGGCACCGACGTCGCCGCGCAGCGCGTACAGCAGGGCGAGATGGCCTGACGCCTGACGCCCGACAAAGTCGTCCAACCGCTCTCCGCTGCCGTCGAACGCCAGCCGGAAGTAGTGGGCGGCCCGGGTGTGATCGTCGTGGAACTGGCTCGACAGTCCCAGGTGCAACCACAACAACGGCAGACGAGCCGAGCGCAGAGCGTCATCGGTCCGGTCCGCAACGAGCCCGGCAGACAATTCGGCGAGCAACTCGTGATGACGGACGGCCTCCTCGTGGTCGCCCCGCCAGCGGAACACCACCGACCTCAGGGTTCCCGTCAGTACCGCAGCCTCCGGGGAGTACTGGACGGCGAACGCTTCGAGCTCTCGGCTGTCGGTCAGCATCGGGATCAACGGTCGCACTCGATCCGACCCGCCCCGGGCGGCCAGTTCCCGCGCGTAATACAGGGTGGAACTGGACCGCACGATGGCGTCGGGAAGGGATGTCAGCGCCTTGATCAGCACAAGCGGCGCGGAAATCGCGATCTCGACCCAGCGGTCGAGAATCAGGTCGACCACCAGGCCCCACTCCTGCGCTTCGGTGGCGTGCCGGATCGCCTCGGCTGGTTCGCCGGTGTCGGCCAACCATCGGGCGAGTACTGCTGCGAGTTCGCCCGATGGCCGTGCCCCCTCCTGCTCCGCGATCCGGAGCAGCGACGCGCGCACGGCGGCGGGGAATCGCCACCGCAGCCCGGATGCCCCAGGCACCCGGTAGATCAGGCCGCCTCGTTCCAGTGCGGCAATGCCGCCCTCGGCGTCGCCGATGCCCAGCACGGCGACCGCGCTCACCGTGAGCGTCCGCACCGACGCGAGCCTCACGGCCAGTTCCCGCAGGCGCGGACCCGGCCCGGTGCCGAGCAGCTCCGACTGGACGTACCGGTCGTTGCCGGCGCAGAGCAGTGCCCAAGCATGCGACCGTTCGAACTCGATCTGGGGCCCGAACACTCGAACGACATCCATCGACAACTCGACCAGCGCGGGGTGCCCCGCGACGAGCTCGGAACTCTCACGGAGCGTCCGTTCGGACAGGCCCAGACCGCGGGCCGTACACAACGCGGCGGCCTCGTCCGCGGTGAACTCGAGTTCAGACGGACCAACGACGGTGAGAGCACCTCCGGGCATCCCACGGCCCCAGAAGAAGCCCGCGTCACGAACCGTGGCGACGATGCGGAGATCGCTGCGGCCGCCACCGATCTCCCGCAGCCGATTCCAGCCGTCCGGGTCCATCACCTTGTCGGGCCGTTCCAACACCAGCACCGCCGGGTAGTTCGTGATCGAGGCGGCCCCCCGCTTCACCTCGTCCCAGTACGACTCCGGCGCCGCCTCGTCCGCCGGTTCGGCGATCCGGCACACGCTCACACCCGTCAGTTCCCGCAGCCATGACTCGACCAGGGTTGACTTTCCGTACCCTGCCGGACCCCACACGACTGCCAGACGCGCATCCTCGTCGAGGCGACGGAGCAGACGAGGGCGCAGCGGCAGAATCGGCGCAGCCGACATGGTCCTCCCCTTCCCGAACTCCCACGATTTGCCGGAATTAGCCTACCGATTCCTGCATACCGGACGGGGAGCATTTCCCGAGCGCGATTCCGTTACCCCGACCGATTGCGAACGGGTGATTCTCGGGGTGATTTCGGGGTTGCCGCCCGACCTCGGGCGACTATCCGACCGACGCACGCTCTTATTCACCGAACCGCGAGGCCGTGTCCATGCTGGTGGGCAACGCGCTCGTCACCAGCACCTGCACCCACGACGTCTCCGTACCGGACAGTCGCGGATCGGCAATAACAACAGGCGAAGGCCGCCATGGGCGCGCGTCCGAGCATCAACGGGACGTGTTTGACTACACCCATAGAGTTTGCTTGAAGTTAACTATTTCCAGGAGTCCTGGCGTCAGGCACGCAGACGGAGCTGTCGGCTGCGGCGCCTACCGCGCACCAGATCCTGGAAACCTTCGACCGCAAGGCGTTTCGGGCAGAACATGAATCGCCGCACACGATGCCGAACGGAGTTGACGTGGCACAGAGGTGGTCCGCGACCTCCCCGGGTCGCCGCCGGCTCCGGAACGCGACGGCTGCGATCGGGTTGCTGGCGGCGATCACCGGCGCCGTGGTGGTTCCGCCGGCGCTCGCCCGGTCCACCGCCGATCAACTCGACCGGCTGACCACGGCCGGTGCATCCGAGGATTCGGCCGCGTCCGCGGAGATCGAGATCGCCTCGGCCGCATCGAGTCCGGCCGGTTTGGCGGCGCTCGCGTCCGCGTACACGCAGGCGGGCAAGCCGTACCGCTGGGGTGGAACTGGGCCCGACGCGTGGGACTGTTCGGGCCTGGTGCAGTGGGCCTTCGGGCAGGCCGGGGTGGACCTGCCGCGGGTGAGCGAGGACCAGGCACTGGTCGGCGACCCGATCCCGGTGGAGGCGATGGCTCCCGGCGACGTCATCACCTTCCGGGACGCCGCCGACCACGTGGGCATCTACGCGGGATTCGGGCAGGTGTTCAACGCCTACGACGAGGACGTCCCGATCGGCCTGACCGGGCTCGCCGACCTCCCGCCCATCCACAACGTGCAGCGGTTCTGAGCCGAAGGCGGCCGCGCGTCAGCGCGGCGGGTGGTCATGGGTTGTACCTTCGCGCCCGCCATCCCGACCTAGTCCGCGAACGCTGAACTCAGGACCAGGCACTCGACCGCTACACCAGTGGAACTCGTCCAGATCTTGTGTGACAGGCCCGAACTCACCGCGCAACGTGACGCTGCCATCGGCGGCTCGCACAACGAACGAGTGCGGCCCGCGCGGACGAATCAGCTGTCGGCGCCCCCGCCCGCTCCCCAGAGATGTGCTGTCCTGCTCACCCTCCGCCACTTCCCCAGGCTGAGTCGCGTCCGGGAAACGGACGATTCTCGGACATGCCGAGGATGGACGATCCAGAGAGCCACCATCGCCCGGACTACTGCAACTCGACGTAGCGGAAACGTTGTTTTTGGGCCAAACAGGTTGCACATCGACCCGTTGAAGTCGGCCAGGAATCGGACTTGCTGGTGTCTCAGTGATTCGCCACCGGTTCGAAGTCACCGGGTTTCCAACTGCTGTCGAATGCGGGCATTTCGGGTCCGTAGATCCGGAAGTAGGCGAACCAGCCAGTGTCGGGAAGGGTTTGGATCCATCTGTGCTCCTGCCCCTCGGGCGGGGTAGGGCCGAAGTACAGATCGATCGTGTCCTCACCCGTTCCTTCGCCGAAGTCGAACAGGGAGCTGAGCACAGCCTTGTCCAGCTCGGTCTGGATCTGACTGCGGGTACGTGCGTCGTAGACGGTGACGGACCAGAACAGCTTTCCCGGGACGGGCTGGGGCACCGTCAGTCGATAGGTGCGGCTCCCGGCGAGATAGGCGCCGTTGCTGTCGCGGTCGCCGAGCCAGTACAGCGAGCCCGCGTTGGTGTCACGGCGGAACATCGCCGGCGAGGCGCCGATCGCCTGGAAGAACCACTTCTCGCGAGCCTCGACGTCGAGCGAGTCGGGTTGCTCGAAGTCACCGTTCTCGAAACGGAGTGCCGCCCATTCCCAGTGCCGGTCCGGCCAGACGACGCGATCGGGCCTGCGGTCGGCGAAGGACTGGACACGCATGTGCGCGTTGCCGATCCGGGCGGCGCGGTCGAGGATGCGTTTCATGCGCTCGTCGGGAGCGAACGGCCGGCCCTTGACGATGCCGAGCGCCGCGAGGTCACCGTAGGCGACGTGGAACTCGGGTAGCGCCGGCTCTGCGTCGATGACTTCGTGCAGAGCCTGCCAGAATCCGATGTTGTCCTCCCACCGCAGGGGCGAGGTGTCCTGGCGACCCGGGGTGAGGTCGAGCCAGGTCGGCGCGGTCCATTCCCGCTCTGGGTCGAGCGGTCGCACCTTGACGGTTGTCAGTCGTTCCGTTGCGGCCTTCACGTCACCGCCGACCGGAAGGGATCGGATTCCCCCGAGCACCCGGTAGGTCGTCGATCTGCCGACGTAGTACCCATCCGGGATGTCGCCGTCGTATCCGGGCGGCAGGAGCAGGTGGCGACCGCCCGCACCGGCATCGGGGCCCGGAATTCCCATGTCCAGCACCCAACGTTGGTTGAGATCCATCGCGATGCAGATCAGTGGTCCCGGAGGGACCTCGATCACCAGCGGGCCCTCACGCAGGTCGAGCAGGAGGGGCGCGTAGGGCGTGTCCGAGTTCAGTGTGAATCCGACATGCTTCGGGCCCGTCTCCAGCGTGCCGAACACGCTGTTCTCGACGACCCCGACGGCGTTGTTGCCCTTGAAGATCGCCGCTCCCGACACCGTCGGGAAGAAGAGTCGGTAGGTCGAGACCGCTCGGTTCAGATCGATTTCGTCGTACACCCGAGTGATCGTCTCGGGCGTCGGAAAGCCTCCCCGGAACACGTACTCCGAATCGTTGTCAGTCGTCGATGCTTCAGGCTGCCGGTCCATAACGGCACGATAGGTCGGCGGCCGAACGGAACACCTCACCCGCAATGGATGAACGCCCGTCCGGCACGCGCACGTAGCCATGTACATGCGCACAACTGGTCGGATCGGCGAAACGCCGGTCAGGCGGGATAGTTCCGCCTCTCTCCTCTTCGCGAGCTCACACGTGTGCATGGCCTGCAGATCGAACCGACCCCCAAAAAAGGAAGCCTGAACGCGATCTCCCAACTAGTACAAGGCGCGCTACAACGAATTCACCGGAGACCTGCGCTGGGTCCAGGTCGACATCGGTGACGACGACCAGGTTCACCTGAAGCGCGATCCCAACACGAGGCGGCCCCCGGAAACTCGACTTCCCGGGGCCGCTTCGTGTTTCTAGACCGCTCGACTGTCGGCGCAGGCTGGCAACCGTTCCCCGGCGACTGAGTTCCGGGATGTGGCCTAGGTCATTCTCCCGGGGCCGGCGCCCCAGGGGCAGGACGTGGTAGCTAAGTACCGCCATACGCCGCTGCGGCGGCACGCGCCGATGCTCGACGAGGGCGTCGACGTGGCGACTTGGCGTACCGAGGTTTCGGCTCCCCGGTGAGGCGGTAGCCGCCGGGTCCGGCTCGATCCCGAGAAGTACAAGGGCCGCAACGTCGTCGAGCGGTCGTTCTGCACTCTCGAGCGGTGGCGTACACCGGCCACTCGCTGCGACAAATTGGCCCTCACGCACCGACCTGGGGTGCTCCTGTCAGCGGTGTGCACCTGGGGCAAACACCTCGCGGGCCAGGAGACATGCCCTAGGCCGAGGGTGATCTCACGCATGCGGACCATCCTGATCCATCCACTACCTCGTCACTGGGTCAATGCGTCCAAGACCAGGCCCGCCACGGCCGCCTGGGTCGCGGCCTGGGGATGGACCCCGTCCTCGAGCAACGATTCGGGCCCTGTGACGGCCGGGCTCGTGTCGATCACCAGGTCCCGGTCCCCCGCGATCCGGCGGATCGCACCGCCCGTGCGTCGGACGTCGTCGTTGGACCAGTGGAGTCCCGCGCCGCCGAAGAACGGGAAGGCGGCGACGGCCGCCTCGTCCACCGGCGTTGGGGTCAGCCAGATCCATTGCGCCGCATCATCGGACGCTCGCTCGCGGAGAAGCCTCAGGTTCCGCTCGGCCTCGGCCTCGCTGACCAGCCGCGGTCCGTCGACACCGCACCGCTGGATGTCGTTGCCGCCCAACAGGATGAACACCCGATCGGCCGGCTGCCTGCGGATCCCGGCCAGTCCGGCCAGCGTCCCCGTGGTGGACGCCCCCGACACCGCGAGGTTGATCAGCTCCAACCCGAGGTCGGGCCGGTGCCGAGCGATCAGCGTGCGTAGCACCTCGAACCAGGACAATCGGTCGGCAGTGGTGCTCTCGCCGATCGCCACGATGCGTTCCCCCGCGGCGAACGGCAGGCGACGCAATCGATCCGCCACCCCCGCGTCCGCGAAAAGCCGGTCGGCGGCCTCGTCCCGCTGGCGATCCAGATCGGCCAGCGCGGCCTCGTATCCCGCCAGGTCGGTGCCGAACACCGCCGCCTCGGTGGCCCGGTCCGGCCGCGCCCATGGCAGCGCCCGGTCCGGCCGCTGGAACCGCACCAGCTTGGGCAACATCGGATTGCTCATCGTGAACTCCCTTGATTCGCTGTGGTTTCGCCACGCCGGTCCCGCCGGCGCGGCAGCAAGAAGGCCGCCGACACGATCCAGGCGAAGGCCGGGAAGCGGGCGATCGGCAGCAGGATCGACAGGCCGGGCAACGCCACCGACAGCGTCGCGACCATCGCCACCGCCGCGATCACCAGGCCCGCCCAGGCGTGCCAGCGGGGCAGCAACCGCGCCAGCAGCCCGGGCACGGCGATGCCGGCCACGAGCAGACCGAGCGGCACGACGAACCCGGCCCCGCCGGTGACGAAGGCCAGGTCGTGCAGCAGCCGGATCAAGTCGTCGTGCGCCAGGATCTCCGGCCGGGTCAACGCCCAGCTGAAGCCGGCCGACATCGCCAGCGATACCGCGGCGAGGATGCCGCCCGCGAAACCGATCCGCGGCCCGGGCGCCTGCACGCCGAGCCTGCCCAGCCGAACCGACACGACCGCGGCGAAGACGACCAACGGCAGCGAGGCGGCGAACTGCAGCAGGCTCGCGACCAGCACCTGGTCCGAGCGACCCCGGAAGTAGCCGACGATCTCCTCCCCCGAGGCGAACGGCGAGGGGTAGACGTCCCCGCCGCTCAGGACGATCGGCAGCACCAGCGAGGCCATGAACAGCGCGATGGCGGCGATCGCCACCGGCGGTAACGGCGGCCCCTCCTGCGGACGCCTCCCCGGCGCTCGACCGGGGGCGCCGTCGAGCGTCTGCACGCCGCCCGACGGTCCGCGCGTCGGCCGGCCGACGGCACTCCTCGTTTCGGTCACGTCCTCGTTCACAGCGTCATCCCTCCGGTGATATCGATGGTGTTCCCGGTGATCCATCCCGCCCGGTCCGAGACGAGAAACGCAACGGTCTCGGCGATGTCGGCGGGTTGACCGATGCGGCGCAGCGGCACGCGTTCGGCGACGGCGGCCAGCTGCGCGGCGGGCATTCGGTGCCGCAGCGTGTCGGTCTCCACGATGGACGGCGCCACGCAGTTGACCCGAATACCGTTGCCTGCGTACTCCTTTGCCAGATGCTCGGTCAGCATCACCACGCCCGCCTTGGCCGCCGCGTAGGCGGCGTTGGCCTGCGAGGCCCGGCGCCCGGCACTCGAGGCGACGGTGACGATCCGCCCGTCGCCGCGCTCGACCATCCCCGGTAGGACGGCACGCAGGGTGAGGAACGTCGAGGTCAGGTCGAGGTCGATGACTTCCCGCCAGCGCTGCGCGCTCATCGCCGCGGACGGCTGCGGGGCGCCCGCGCCGCCGGCCAGCGGGACCGTGATGTCGATCGGCCCGAGGTCCGCGGCCACCCGTTCGGTCAGCTCCGACAGGTGGTCGGGGTCGCGCACGTCGCCCAGGTGAGCGGTGGCCGTACCGCCCGACCCGCGGATCTGCTGGACCAGTGCGGTCAGCCGATCCTCGGTGCGTCCGTGCACGGCCACCGCCGCTCCGCGGTCGGCGAGGGCGCGGCTGACCGCTGCCCCGATCGATCCGGACGCGCCGGTCACCAACGCCACCCGACCGGTGAGGTCGGCTCTGTCGAGCTTATTGATTCCAGTCATGCAATCATTCATAGCACAGAATCATTTCGAGTCAATGGTATGGTTCGGCCATGGCCACCGACCCCGCGGCGCAGCCGTTCCGACCGCCCGCGCAGCGGGTGAGCTTCCTGTTGTCCCAGCTCGGCATGTACGCCACCGCCCGGTTCGCGGAGCGACTGTCCGCGCTGGAGCTGCAGCCCAGCGACGTCGGCCTGCTGCGGCTGATCGCGACCGATCCAGGAATGAGCCAACAGGCACTGGCGTCCAAGCTCGGAGTGGTGCCGAGCCGGGTGGTGGCGCTGGTGGACGGACTGCAGGCCAAGGGGCTGGTGGAGCGTCAACGCAGCGCCCGGGATCGTCGCAACTACGAACTGCATCTGTCGGTGGGCGGCCGCGCGGTGATGGCACAGATGCGCGAGATCGGGGAGGCGCACGAGGCCGACCTGGTCGAAGCCCTGTCGGCAGACGAGCGGCGCACCCTGGGCGAGTTACTGGCGAAGGTGGCCACCAGTCACGGCATCGAGCCGGACGTACACCCCGGCTATCGCGGCCAGCCCTGACGGACGCACATCGGCCCGAGACGCCTGTGCCGCGCGACGTCGAGCGTCGCGCGGCACAGGGTCCGCGCCTCGGTCAGGCCGAGACCTCGACCGTTCCCCGCCAGGTCGCGGGGTCGTCCAGGACCCGCACGGCGTAGTCGGCCAGGGCGGCCCGGCTGATCGACCGAGGCTTGTCCAGGTGCCCGTTCACGGCCGCCCGGACCTCGCCCGCCGGAGCGGCATCGGTCAGCATCGGCGGCCGGATGATGGTCCATCGCACGTCCTGCGCCGTGACGAACTCCTCCATCCGGGCCATGTCGGCGTATCCGTGCCGGTATCGCGGCTGGATCACCAGCCGAGTCACCACGCGCTGGGCCCACGAGGTGCCTGGCGCAATCTCCAGGCCTGCCGAGGACAGGCAGACGAGCCGCCGCTCCGGCCCGCCGGCGAGCGCCGCCAACAGGTTCGCCGTTCCCTGCGAGTAGACGGTGGTCGAATGCTTGCGATCCGTGCTGCCCAGGCAGGACAGGACGGCCCGGCAGTCGCCGACCTCCGAGCGCCACTGCCCGCCCTGCAGCACGTCACCCCCGATCACCCGCAGCCCCGGTCGGGCCGCCACCGCCTCCGGTCGGCGGGCGACCGCAACCACCCCATGGCCGGCGTCGAGTGCCCGCTCCAACGCCAACCGCCCCGTGCCGCCGGTCACCCCGGCCATCAACAGGTCCATAGCAACTCCGATCGCAGCAGTAAATGATTCATATAACTGAATCATATTCACGCAGGCCGCGCACCCCCACGCCGAGCGAGACCACCCACCGCAGAGAAGGCGCGGGTCTCACGCCACCGACAACTCGGGGTGCACACCGCCCGCGGCGACGGTGCGGTCGGCGACGGGGAATGCCTTGAAGCCCTTGGCAATCAGGTAGACGGCAAAGCTGACCTCCCACGCGAACACCGGCAGCGCGGAGATCGCATGGACGGCAGGGCCATAGAGCCCGAACAGCACGGCAATGGCCGAGGCGGTGACGAGCGGGCCACCGACGAGCCCGAGCACTGCGATGGGCCGGGGCGCGAGCTCCGACCGGTACGCCAGGTAGGCCAGCAGCAGGCTGTTCACGCCGAGCACCACGCTCGGGCCGAGCAGGAACGTCCAGTCATGGATGGCCGGCGCCTCGCCAGAGTCGGCGAGTTTGCCGGCGAGACGGCAGAATTCGCTACGCTGCGGATCCGGCCGCTCCACTGCCTGCCCGGTCAGCCGCCGACCCAGCGCAGCCAGGAACCGGCGCCGCTCGGCCGGTAGCACCGACATATCCACGGACAGGCGGCCGTATTTGCCGCCGGCGTACTCAGAGTCGGGCTGAGACTTCCGCGGCGGTGGCGTGAATTCGGGCTCCCCATTCGGGGATCCGCATGTCGTCGAAACGGCTCTCGGGGATGGAGATGCCCAGCCCTGCGATCGGACGCCCGCCGGAGTCGAGCACGGCGGCACCGACCGAGCGGACGCCCGGTCGGTTCTGACCCCGGCTCACGGAGTAGCCGAGCTCTCGAACCGTCGGCAGATAGCTGCGAATGACCTCCGGGTCGGTGATCGACGCGGGCGTAGTGGCCGGGATCTCGTGGCTCAGCACCTCCTCGATCTCGGCTTCGGAGCGATGCGCCAGCATGGCCAGGCCGCCAGCGCTCAAGGTGATGAAGCTCGAGACTCCCACGGGGATGAAGGTCCGCACCGGCTGCTGGGAGTCGACATGGGCGATGTACGTCGTCTCGAAGGTCGTCTTGGGGACTTGCAACACGACGGTCTCGTCGATCTCGTCGCGGAGCTTCGTCATGAACTCGACCGCGACCTCGGCGATTGCACCCTC
Organism: Rhodococcus sp. NPDC059234; assembly: GCF_042754225.1. Taxonomy (NCBI): domain Bacteria; kingdom Bacillati; phylum Actinomycetota; class Actinomycetes; order Mycobacteriales; family Nocardiaceae; genus Rhodococcus; species Rhodococcus sp. NPDC059234. Next base: position 50,666 of record NZ_JBHZAH010000011.1, on the reverse strand, counting down.
ACGGGAACCGTTCTGGCTCAGCAGGAGAGCTTTCGGCGTGACGACCCATCGGGTGAGGTCACGCTCGCCGACCGAGCGGATCCACCCTGCCTCTGCCAGGGCGAGCAGGTGCCGCTGGGTCGTCGACTTCGGCAGGCCGACGCGGCGGGACAGGTCGCTGACCCCGATGGGACCGAAGTTGGCGACATGCTCGAAAATCTGCAGAGCACGAGCGATCCCCTGCAAGCGACTCTCCTCGATAGCGGTGGGCGACGGCGAGCCGACCGGCCCGATGGATGATGCTAACGCTCAGTCTCCCCCTGGGCCCGCCGGGTCGCGATGGCGTCCAGGAGGCGCCGGGTGGCAGCCTCATGCTCGATGGTGTCGTGCAGGAGAGCCTGCAGGGGCGCCACGAGTTCCAGATGCTCGGCGAGCGTGGCGACGGGCTGCCTGAGCAGTTTCTTCGTGTAGCGCACTGCGGGTGGAGAGTTGTCTGCGATGTGGTCGGCCAGCGTTAACGCCGCGTCCCGGAGCTCGGCCAGCGGATGCGCCTCTAGCGCTATGCCCAGCTGGACTGCCTCCGCCGCGGTGACCGTTCTCCCGGTGAAGGCCAGTTCAGCTGCTCTCTGCTGCCCCACTGCCCGGGGGAGCAGCCATGCGCCACCGTCACCGGGTGCGAGTCCGACGGTGACGAAGGTGGAGCCGACTCGTGCCGCGTCGGCGATGATCCGGATGTCGCAGGCGAGGGCGAGGTCGAGGCCTGCGCCCATCGCGTGGCCGTTGACGGCCGCGATGGTCGGAACGCCTGCACCGAACACGGCTGCGATCAGCCGGTGCATTCCACGGCGGTAGCCCTCCGCCGTCGAGACGCCGCCTCCCGCGAGGGAGCCACTCCTGTCCCGCATCTGCTTGAGATTGCCGCCTGCGCTGAATGCCGGCCCGCTCCCGGTCAGAACGATCACGCGGGCGTGAACGGTGTCGGCAAGTGATTCGAATGCGTCCGTCAGCAGCGAGAGCAGCGGTTCGTCCGAGATGACATTGCGCACCTCGGGGCGGTTCATCGTGAGCACTACCACGCCGTTGTCGCGGTGCTCGACCAGCAGCGCGTCCTGAGGGTGGTTCATGACAAGAGCTCCTCGCCGTTGACGGTCATGATGCGGTTGAGTCTCCGGGCGCCGAGGAGCGGCTCTGTGGCGGCGACCCAGTCGGCGATGCCGGGGTCGGCGTCGGGAAACGATCGATGCCCCAGGTCGCTGCCGAAGACCAACAGTTCCTCGGGATAACCCGCCGCAATCACCGAGGTCGCGGTGTGTCCGGTGACGCTGGCCTCGACCTGATCGGCGAGGACCCCCACCTCGATGTAGGCGCCCAGTTCCGCCAGAACCGCGAAGTGCTCCCGCCTCCAACCAAGATGGCCGAGGAGGGGGTGGTTGACGAGGAACCGCTGCACGCCCCGGCGACGGGCCTCGGTGAAGACCTCAACAGCCTCATCGATTGCGATGTGTCCAGACGCGAGGACGCGGTCGTCACGGGCGACGAGATCGAGGACGTCGTACCACTCCTCGAGGAGCACACCATCACGACAGACCGGCACTGGGTTGAAGGTGAGGTGCTGGAGGACGCTGGTCTCCGGCCGGCCGGAGCCGCGGAGGTGCGCCTCAGCCGAGATGGTGGGCATCCAGATCACCCGGGCCCCAAGCTGGCTTGCGACCGCGACGGCATCCGGGTTTGCGCCGCCTACCGGTGAGTTGAGCACGATGGAGCCGATTGCGCCGCCTCCCACGAGGATGGCGCGTTCGGCGGTCGATCCCTCGTGCGCTTTGAGCACGAAACGCTCAACTCCAGCGCCCTCGACCACCTGCCTGATCTCGTGGTCGTCGTGGTGGCGCGGCATCAAGCTCGGGCCGGAATGCACATGGAAGTCGATGAAACCGCTCACAGCGCAGTCCGTTCGAGTTCCGCCAGATCCGGGAGCTGGCGCCTCCGGACCTTTCCCACACCCTCGTCTCGCGGAAGCTGCTCGACCCGGATCAGGTAGGCCGGCCGCATGAAGGCGGGGAGGGAACCGCTCACAGCCCGCAGCACGTCCAGGTCGACCTGCGCGCCCTCGGTGTACAGGACGACCTGGTCGTCCTGCAGGTCACCCGGGTGTTTCCACAGCGCGAAGTCGGCCAGGCCCGGAACGTCGGAGAGCTCCCTCTCGACCATGTCGATGGGCACGAACTCACCCTTTACGCGGATGGACTCAGCACGCCGCTCACGGAAGACAAGACCGCCGCTCGGGTCGAGTGAGCCAAGATCTCCCGTGGAGAACCAGCCGTCCACGTCCACAACGGACGTGAGTTGGTCGCCGACCTGATAGCCGTCGAAGAGGACATGCGGGCGCCTGCCACGCACCTGGATCTCGCCGTCTTCGGCAAGGCGCCACTCCACGTCGCGCCTGGCGTCGCCGGCATACCTCACCAGGGGCGACCCATCGTCCGGCACCTCGCCGCGACGCCAGACCCGAGAATGTGTGAGCCCGGCGGCCTCCGTGGATCCGTAACCCGACAGGCCGACGGGTACCTGGAAGCGCTCCATGAACTCCGCATCAGCACCGAAGGACACGCGCAGACGGTGGCCCTGTGCGTCCTCGCGGGTGGTCCTCTTCTTCAGGATCTCGACGGGAGGGATGTGAAGGATCGCCGCAGTGACGCCCTCGTCTCTGACTTGGGTCCAGAAGGCACTCGCGGAGAACCGCGGAGCGCCCAGGGCGTTCGCTCCGGCTACGAGGCCGCCCACGATCCCGTATCCGAGCGGGTTGATGTGGAACATGGGCAGCGGAGCGAAGACCGTGTCGTCAGGCCCGATCGTCATCATGTCAGCGATGAAGCGGCCGAGACTGAGGTGGTACTCGTGGCTCAGCGCACAGAATTTCGGCAGCCCCGTGGTGCCCGATGTGTGGATGAAGCCCGCAAGGTCGGAGGAAGCACGTCCCATCCCGGGCATGGTGCCGACAGGGTCGGGGACGGTCAGGACAGCCTCCCCGGCGACTACGGTTCCGTGAGCGAGCTGTGAGGCATCGATGTAGCGGTCGGTGCCGAACCAGGGCCGGAGCACGGGATTGACGTCGGCCACCACGACGCCGTCCACCCCGAGGTTCGTCAGCATCTGCTCCAGCATGTCGTCGGCGTACGTCGGATTGACTAGTGCCGCTTCGACGCCCGCCAACTGGAGGCCGACCCATGCCGTCAGGTACGCCAGTGAGTTGCGGCCGATCAACGCGACCCGTGTGCCACGACCGAGGCCATGTGCCGAGAGGATCTCGACGAATCCCGCAGCTCGGTCGGCGACCTCCTCGAACGGTCGATGATCCCCTGCGACGCCGAAGCGCTGCCGCGGAGAGCGCGCGCGCCGATACTCGATCAGTTGGGCCAGGTTCTCGATCACAGTCCGACCTCCTCCGGCGAGCGCAGCACACATCGCGCCACGTAGTTGCGCAGCACCTCGAGAGATCCACCGCCGATCCGCAGCACCTTGACGTCATGCAGGAGCTGACCGAACTCCTCGTCGAAGTAGAGGCCGTGTCCCCCGGTCAGTGCGAAGACGTCGTTGGTGGTGCGTTCGGCCGCCTCGATGGCGAGCTTCTTGGCCAGAGAGGTCTCGAAGGCCGGATCATGGCCCGCGTCGGCCTGCGCGGCTGCCCGGTCGCGCACCAGCGAGGCGGCGTACAGATCGGAGAAGCGGTCGGCCAGGATCCACTGGATGCCCTGGAAGTCCGTGACGCGATGGGCGCCGACCTGCCGTCCCTTGGCGTACGTCACGGCGAGACTCAGAGCACGGCGGGCAGTGCCGATGGCCTCCGAGGCGTTGCCCAGGCGGCTGATGTTGAAGGTGCTGAAGAAGGTGCTCATGCCGTCGCCGACCTCGCCCAGCACGGCGCCCGCCGGCACACGGACGTCGTCGAACACCATGTCGGCCGTCGGCAACATGCGTCCACCGATCGGGGCCGTCTCGTGCGAGCTGAATCCCGGCAGGCTCGTGTCCACCAGGAAGGCCGTCAGCCCCTCCTCGGCGATCGCGTACATCAAGGTCACGTCCGACTGATGCCCGAGGTTCACGTGGGTTTTGCGTCCCTGAAGGATCCAGTCCGTGCCGTCACGGCGCGCACTGGCCCGCATTTCTTTGAGTGAAGACCCTACGCCGGGCTCGGAGATGGACTCCGAGAAGACGATCTCACCGCGTGAGATCGGGCCGAGGTACCGATCTCTCTGAGCTGCCGTGCCCCAGTCGAGAAGCCACCGCTGCCCCTGAGTGGCGATCTGCGGGCTGACGAGCCCCGAGAAGGCGACCTCCTCTGCAATGGCACAGTATTCCGCGACTCCGCCGCCTAACCCGCCGTCCGAGGCGGGTGCGAAGGGCGCGAGCCAGCCTCTCGCACCCATCTCCCGATAGATTTCCAAGGGGAAGCAGCCACTTCGCGTGGCATCACGCAAGTCCTCGCGAACCGTGGATGCGTAGTCCCGCATGTTCGTCGTGAGGCGAGCCATCTGGTCGTTGTCCGAAAAGGTCAGCCCATCAATCACAAGGGTTCCATCTTTCTCCGTTGCGTGCCGTGTAGCGGCACGTCGTTCCAATAATTGCACCCAGGGTCGCCGCCGTCAACGTCGCTCGGGGTGGCGTGTATCTAAGAGAGGCGGGCGCAGCGCAGCCAAACGCTCAGCTCTCTCCACGGGATTGCAGGCGAGGTCGAATGCCGATGCGGGTTGGCAACGGCTGAGTGCATCAACCGCCCGAGCCCGCAGACCGAACCGGCATCGCCCCCAACCAGGTGCTACGCGAACTTCGTTGCCCTATGCGCCATTACGACCGGAACCCCCTGCCACAGACACGAACAGATCCGCAACCAACAGGTCCGCCGATTGCCCGCCCCAACCCGAAAGGCTCCGTGGGGCGGCAACCCTGCTTCGGTAGCGTCTTACTTCTTCGGGGCGGCAGGCTGATTGAGCACCTGCATGAACTGCGGGGCATTCGCCAACGCCGAACCGAGGCCACCGATCGCGGTACCCGCCAGGCTCGAGGTGGCACCGAGCAGCAACGCACCACCGATACACCCGGCGAGCGGACCCGCACCGAACAGCATCGCGGCCGGCGCCGACACCACGCCCGCCACCGTCGCACCGAGGATGCACCCACCGACCAGGCCGGCGGCAGCACCGAGGAAACCGCCGACCGAGGCGGTCAGACCGATCGCCGGCTGCACCCCACTGACCGCGGCGGGCAGGTCGATGTCGCGCGGCGTCAGCTTCGGCGCCGGGGTGGCAACGGCGGGATCGGTGTTGGCCGTCAGGGTCGCGGTGTTCCCGGCGACCTGCGCGGCGACCGGGTAGGCGCGCCCGTCGAAGGCCAGGCTCAGCGGCACGGCCTCGACGGCGACGCCCTGGCCGTCGCGGACGACCAGGTGGTTGCCCTCGACGTTCAGCGAACCGGCGGCGGTCTGGACGACGACCTCGTTGCCGCTGCGGGTGACGGTCCAGCCGACGGCGTGCTGCTCGGCCTGGCTGGTCTGCGGTGCATCGGTGGCCGCGGGTGCGGCGTACGCGGTGCCTGCGGCGATGCCGGTGGCGGCGATCGCCAGGACGGCGGTGGCGGTGAACTTACGGATCTTCATGATTCGTTGTGCTCCATACTTTCAGGTTGGGTGGCGAACCCCCTGCGTCGGCGAACGCCGGACAAGGGGGTCATGGGATGTGGGCAGATCGTCCGGCGTTCCGACAGCCCGGCCGGGACGCGTCCTCTGCTGGTCCGATTGTTGTTGGAGTCCTTCAATCGGCTTTGATCAGCGACCAGTGTTCGTTGACGACTTCCCGGCAAGCACGAGCGCATCGACGGTCCGCACGTCGCCGAGCCCAGCGGTTCGGGCTCGCGCACAGCTGCTTTCGCTGCGGCCCGCGGAGGCCCACAGCACGCAGTGTCCGTTCCGCATCAGGGCCGCGCCGATCGCGGAGCCCATCTCCCCGGGGTGAAGCAGTCCGACGCTGCGCGGAGACGAGGTCGGCGCGCCCACGGTCATCGGAGGCCTGAGTGTTGTGGCAGCGTGGACACCGCTTGGGTGGTCGGCGTGCTGTCGTGATCGAGCCCGGCGCCGTGCTCACCATCGGGCCGCAGCCTGATCGAAAGGACAGCTCCCACGGCCACCAGGGCTGCGACAGCAAGGTAGACCGAGACCCACACTGCGTTATGAGTGCTGTTCAGGATCGCCACCATGATGAAGGGCGCGAGTCCGCCACCAAGAATGGCGCCGAGCTGGTACCCGAGCGAGGCTCCGGTATACCGCACAGCCGGCGGGAACATCTCCGAGAAGAGTGCCGGGAGAGGTCCCAGGGTCATGCCGATGGATGCCAGCAAGACCAGCAATGCCACCATGATCGCCCACGTGTGTTTGGTGGCGAGCAAGGGAAAGAAGGCGAAGCCCCACCCACCGAGCGCCACGCTGCCGAGAACATAGATCGGTTTGCGGCCGACGTGATCGGACAGCCACGCACTCAGCACCATCGCGATCGCGAACCCGGCCATCGAGACCAGCAACGAGTTCAAGAGCGTCGTCCGCGCAATGCCGAGTTCCCGCGTCCCGTAGTCGATCATCCCGGTGACCGCAATGTAGAAGGCCGCCTGGCCCGCGAGACAGGTCAGGCCCGCGAGCAGCACCGTCCCAGGCTGGCGCCGGATCACCTGTAGCCCCGAGGGCTTTGCGGGGTCACGGTCACCAGAGCGCTCTTCGGTCTCGGCAGCGCGGAATTCGGCGCTGTCTTCGACATTGCGGTGGATGTACAGCGCGATCGGCAGCGTGAGCACGCTGAGCAGGAACGGGATCCGCCAGCCCCACGAGGAAAACGCATCGGCACTCAGCTCGCGGGTGAGCAGCAGATAGATCACCGTCCCCGCGACGAGGCCAGCAGGAACCCCTAGCTGCGGAAAACTGCCATAGAGGCCACGGCGGCCGGGCGGCGCGGACTCCGTCGCCAGCAGCATGGCGCCCCCCCATTGGCCACCGACCGCGATTCCTTGGATCACGCGCAACACCAGCAGTGCGATCGGCGCCCAGATGCCGATCGCGTGGTAAGTCGGTAGGAGTCCGATCGCGACGGTGGCGACAGCCATCATCAGAACCGCCACCACCAGCGCGCGTTTGCGGCCGATCCGGTCGCCGAAGTGGCCGAATATAGCTCCACCGAACGGCCGCGCAACGAAGCCGACCGCGAAGGTGCCAAAGGACGCGAGGACGCCGGCGACCGGGCTCGCCGTCGGGAAGAAGACAGTACCGAAGATCAGCGCCGCAGCCGTGCCGTAGATCAGGAAGTCGTACCACTCGATCGCCGAGGCCAAGAGCGCCGCCGTCGCGACTCGAAGAGGGTGGCGCTCCCGCGCGCCATGCGTGGATACCTGCGTCATGGGTCTCCCGTTCCAGAAGAAGAGATGCGTGATGCGCCCCGTGGGCACGCGTGCCGCTGTGCGGCACATCGTTCCGATTATTGATGGGTGATGCGTGTCACGTCAAGTGGCCTACTTGCATCCCTCAGGCCTCGGCGAGGCACAACGATGACGGCGCGGATCGCTGAGCGTCTCGATCGACTCGCTGCCCGACGACCGCGCCAGATCTTGACGGCCTGCAGGGCCGGGGGCCGCAGGACGTTCCCGATCTAGGCCTTCACTGCTGCTGCCGAGGCCTCCACCGGACCCTGCACAGCCACCACAGCCGGCCATCCCGACCTCGGGATCGGTCTCGACCAGGCAGTCAGGCTCGCCCCGACGCTCCTTAGGTGAAACTCTGGGCCAAGCCGGTCGAACGTCCGGACCGTGCGACCTTTAGGGCGTGCGCCACCCGCTTGACCACCGTCACCGGACCCGGCCGGATCACCTCCGCGAGACCAGGCACTCCGCGCCAGCCGAAACACCAGGGTCGGCGAGCTTGCTCCATCGACCGCGCCAACAGAAACTCGTCGAGTTCCTTGCGCTCCAAGGTCGTCAGTCCCCGCCACCCGAGGTATGCGGAAGGCGCTCGGCGACTTCGGCGACGAACTCGACGAACGAGTCCTCAACCTCGGCGGCAGGCTCTACTTCGCCAAGGACTTACGCACCACACCCGAGCGCATCGTCCAGATGTACCCGCGGCTCGACGAAATGCGAGCAACAAGGTGCCTCCGACCAGCCCCGCCGGCCCCGCCTGGCATCCGACTAGCCGGATTCGCGATCGGATCCGGGAGGGCATCAGGTCGCCCTGATGCTCACCCATCCCCACTCCGGTGCGGAGTCTCCGCCAGGTCAGGGTGGTTTACTGCGGCGCCCCGCTGATTGAATCGAGGGTGGACGACGAGCCCGGATCTGGGGTGCGCCCATCACACCCGACTCGCCGTGTCTCAGTTCAGTTGCGCGGCGCGTTCGGCCATCATCACGCAGCCCAGGTAAGTGTTGCCCGCCGGCAGCACCGGCATCGCGGACGCATCCACGACCCGCAGGCCCTGCACCCCTCGCACGCGGCAGCGGGCGTCGAGGACGGCGTTCGGTTCGCCGTCCGGGCCCATCGCACACGTGCCGCCCAGGTGCGCGTAGCTGATCACGCCGCCGTCGACCAGGCCGGCCGCGACGCCGTCGGCGGCCAGATCGGCCATCGGCTGGACGCGCGTGGCGCCGAGTTCGGCGAACGGACCGGTCGACTCCAGCGCGGCGATGCGACCGAGGATCCAGTCGAGGCGCTCGAGGTCGTGCGCGGACAGCGCCGGCATCACCACGTCCGGTTCGGCGTCCGGATCGGCAGAGGCGATCCGGACCGTCCCCCGGCCGGTGACGTCGAGCAGGTAGGGGACGACCGAGAAGTACGCGCCGTCGGCGGTCGGCTCGGCGATCGGCAGGTTCAGCACGTGGAAGTCGATCGTGTCCGACTGCGGGGTACGGCCCACCCACACCGGCTGGACCGGGCCGCCGCGCAGCGGACCGCCGCCCGCGTGGTGGTAGAGAAGCGGAAAGCCGAGGTGGTCCTGCAGGTTCGCCCCGACCCCGGGAAGGTCAGCGACGACGGGGATGCCGAGGCCGTCGAGCAGATCGCTCGGGCCGATGCCCGACCGCTGCAGCAGTGCGGGTGACCCGGTGGCGCCGCAGCTGACGACGACCTCGCCGCCGGACAGTGCCCGGCCGTCGGCGGTGACGACACCTGTCGCGCGCCCGTCCTCGACGACGACCCGGTCCACGGTGACACCGGTCTCGACGGTCAGGTTCGGCCGCGAACGGACTTCCGCGGTCAGGTAGGCGCGGCTCACGGTCAGCCGCTCGCCGCCGCCCTCGGACACCGTCAGCGGGAAGATCCCGACCCCGGGGAGCTGCCGTGGGTCGTTGACGTCGTCGACCCACGGCACGTCGATCTCCCGCAGCCCGGCGAGGAAGGCTCGGTGGGATTCGGTCTGTTGGTCGGGGGTGGAGCGGCGCACGACGAGCGGGCCCTCGGAGCCGTGCAACTCCGATGCGCCGCAGTCGAGGTCGTTCTCCATGGCCCGGAACGTCGCGAGGATGTCCGGCCAGCTCCACCCGTCGAGCCCCCGCGCGGCCCACCCGTCGTAGTCGGCCGGCTGGCCGCGCATCGTGGCGAGGTAGTTCACCGCGGAGGTGCCGCCCAGGACGCGCCCGCGCATCATCTGGACGGTGCAGTCTCCCGCACCCCGCATCGAGAACGCCTGCGCGAACGGGGTTCCGGCCCACACGTCCCCCGCCGAGGCGGGCCGCAGGACGGTGTCGTCGTACGCCGCGTCGTCCGGGCCCTGCTCGAGCAGCAGGACCCGCCGCCCCGCGTCCTCCGACAGTCGCGCGGCCAGTACCGCACCGCTGGTACCGCCGCCCACGACGATCACGTCCGCGTCCATCGCCACCCCTGTCCCGACCTGCTCGCTTGGTGCTTCACACTTCCCGAATTCGATTACATTACGAGCCCGACTGTAATGTCGATCACAGGGGGCACCTTCCGGCCGCGGGGTCCGCGTGACCGGGATGGTGACCGCGCTTGCCGCCGACTGACGTCGAGTTGGGGCGAATGCTCTCAACTGCCGCCCGCATCTCCGCCAAGAACTCGACCACAGTTCCCATCCCCCAGGCTGCACGTGTCGATGGCGGCCAACACATTCGCGGTCACCGGCCCGAAAGCCGCATGCGGTAAGCACCCACGCCTCCCCCTCCCCCCACAGCGTCACCGAGTGCAGGACGACTCGGGCAGCGCTAGCCGGTCATGGCGCCGACGGCCCCCGTGAAATAGGGCACCAGCCAGATCATCCACACGACCAGGCTGAACTGGTGGAACTTCGCCTTCTCAGAAGGGCGATCGCGGAGCAGGACAACGACAGCCCACACCAGGTGAACAGCCATGAGCACGATCGCCAAGGCTCCGGTGACGATCATGATCTCGTCGAAGGTGGATGTTCCGGTACCTGATGATTCGTCGGAGATTTGGCTCATCAGGAAGGTGCCGGTGGCGTCACAGACCAGGCCGAGCGTGAAAGCGCCCGCATGCCACCACTTCAGGGTCCTCTGGATGCGTTCCGACCACACACCGATGGAATAGAAGACCAAGGCAAACGTGATGACGATGATCGCGGTGGCCAGCATGTCCCGAGACTAGCGGTGGCTCGGCCTTGGCAGCGCCATCACACTCACGGTCGCGGCAATCAAACTCGCTCACCCCCGTAAACCGTCGCCGGAGGTGGCGTCAGTCGTCGCCCTCGGCGGCTAGGCGCCCCCTGACGCTGGGGCTCACTCACAGCCATCCTCGAGCTGCGCCCGTGCACCCTCGACGATCGCGGCGGGATCTTCACCGGTCGCCTGAGCGACCCGGTTGGCCAGATGCCAGATCATCCCCAACATCTCTTCCACCATCCCGTAGACATCGCCGGGATTGTCGATCGTCTCGACGAACTCCTCGAGCTCGAGCAGCCGTCCGTCACGACTCACCATGTGCCCGAACGGACCAGCCATCGAAGCCCCCATCTCGAAGTTGTCGTCATTTCCCGCGGCACAGGCTATCGCGGTGGGATGGCCGATCATCACTCGCTCGATGCGGTGGCGGCTTCGACAGCGACGGCCCCTCACACACCACCTCGGCGGAGCGGTGGCTCACCGATGCCGGGTGGCGAACGAATCCGAAGCTGCTCTGGCTCGACCACGCCTGAACGGGCGCTACCTTGCACTTCGGACTTCGGGAGTGCTGGGCCGACTCGACGAGCGGGCGCGGATCGCTTGCCGGTTGGCACTGCAGATGTAAGTCCCCACCGATAGGATTTTCCGCATGTCGATCGGGGTGGGAGCAGTTCATCGGGTTCGTAGGTTGCTGTCGAGCGCATGTGCGGCGGCCGCCGTCGCCGGACTGATCGCGACCGCGCCGGCCGCGCACGCGGAGACCGCTGGGTCCTCGCACGCGGAGACCGATGTCGCTTCGTGCGCGCAGGGCTGGCAAGCCGATATTCTCGCGTCGGGTCTGGGCGGTCTGGAGAACCTCGAACCCGACGGGGTCGGCGGCTTCTACCTGTCCGGCATTGTCAAAGGCGTCCTGTACCACGTCGATTCCAGCGGCGAGGTCACCACGCTGCTGTCGGGTCTGGACAATCCGGCTGGGTTGCGGCTGCTCGGTGACGACCTGTACTTCCTGACCGGCGACGGCACCTCGTTCACCGGCACCGGTACCCTGCGGCGCTACGACGTGACCACCGGCGCGGTGACCACGCTGCTGACCGGGCTGGTTCAACCCAACGGGTTGCTGCTGCTTCCCGACGGGGACCTGCTCATCTCCCACCTGTCGATTCCCATCCCGGTGGGCATGAGCCGGTACCGGCCGTCCACCGGTGAATTCACCCCGCACTGGTCGAATACGCCCTACCCCAACGGTATTGCGCTGACAGCGGACCGGACAGCCATCTACACCGAGAACGACTTCACCTCGCAGGTACTGAGGATTCCGCTGGATGCGCCGACGGCCGCCACTGTGGTCGCCGGCGTTCACGACGGCCTCTTCCCAGGCCTCGACGACATCGTGGCGAGCCAGGCCGGGCAGCTCTACCTCGCGGGCGACACCTCCGGCAGCGTCTACAGCATGGATCCGGCGACGGGCACCACCTGCACCATCGCTACCGGCTGGCAGACCCCGAGCCCGATGCCGCCCAACGGCCCGACCTCGGTCCGGATCGCCCCTGACGGACAGGGCTGGGCGCTGTATGTCACCAGCATCGACGGCAACCTACGCCGCCTGCGTCCCCCGCCCGGCGTCGACCTCACACCCGTACTCGCCGACACCGACGTCCGCACCCCCGACTGAGCCCGAATCGCGGGGCCGCGCAGCAGACACACGGTCACAGACGCACCGGCCGGCCGAGTTGGCCCTGTCAGTTCACAGTCCCCACAGGCGCCGGCAGCACCACCGCACAAACCACCCTCCCACCCCGCCCCGGATCCAGCGCCTCCCGCACCACCTCGATCGCCACGGGGTCGTACGGCAGCTGCAGGTGATCGGCGTAGTCGGTCGCGCACCGATCTTGCAGGACCTCGTTTCGCACATTCGGACCGTCCGACAGCAGTCCGGTGAGGTACGGCGTCGCGACCTCGTCGTATCGGGACACGATGTCGGTGAAACGCACATCCGGTACCCGCGCCGGGTCGGGATTCAACTCGGCGAGGAACGGCGACGCGGCAGCCAGCTGGCGGCACTGGGCACACACCCGCGAAAGCCCGTCCGCCGCACCCGCAATCGTCAACAGGCCGGCCATGCCGTCGAGATCGGATCCGTGGAACGGAGTTCCGAGGCTCACGAGGTTGCGAACCGACTGCGACCCACCGAGTTCGGTGAGGTACCAGAAGGCGACAGCCCCGCCGACCGAGTGCGCGACGATGTCGACCTTGGCGGCACCGGTCGCGGCCCGCACTCGTGTGACGAACGCGTCGACCTCGCGGGCACTGTCCTGCACGCTGGCGAATCCGCCGTAGCCGCCGAACGTGGTCTTGCCGATGGTGGTGCTGAAGACGCAGTACCCGTCGTTGGCCAGCAGCGGCGACAGCGTCTGCCAGGCCAGCGTGTCGGTGGAGGCGAAGCCGTTCAGCAGAACAACAGGATTCGGATGTTCACGACTCGGCCTGCACGACATGTCGTTCGCGCCCGGCGGCGCCTGCCCCGGGTGGGCGAGCTGTGCTGCCACACCGTCGGGATAGCCATGCGGAACGGGATACATCGGCTCAGCCTGCGCTGCCCCACCTCCCGCAGCGAGGGCGAGGGCCAACAGAGCACTGACTACCGTCGTCCTACGCATCGTCGTACGCCTCCAGATATCGAGTCAACGCCACCACACCTTCGGCCAGAACGGCCCGTCACCGTCCGGCGACCGAGGATACGCCAATCCGATTGGGCGATCTCCGAATTCGATCGCCGTCAGGGTCACGACCTCGTCAACTCCGGCGCGGAGCAGCACCCACTCGATCAAGGTCTCGTGAACCATCGACGCGAGTCGTGCGCGATGTACGTCCAGATCGGGGGTGCGGCAGTAATGGCCGAGGAATCGGCGGACTACCAGCTCAGGACGTACGGAAACCCACTCCATCTATCGGGGAGCGCTCTCGGTAGCTGTGCAGGGCAGGCCCGGCACGTCGACGAGCCCACCATCGGCGGCGGCCTTGCCACCGAGGCCCTCCAGCTGAGCCACGAGAACCGCGCTCGCGAAAGCGGTCATTGTGGACTGAGAAATCACTACCGGGACAACGGGATTCTCGATGTCACGATGCGATCGAATCAGCCACCACCTGGACTGGCGAAATATATGGTTTCCACGACGTCGTTCGGCGTCGAAACAGCACCAGCGGAGAGGATCATCTTGAAGCGTTCGATCATCGTTGGGTTGGCCAGCGCAACCATCGCCCTCGGCACCGCGACGTCGGCATCGGCCGCGCCCGTCGCCCTCGGAAATCCGGCCGATGCCGCCGATTCCGGCAGCAGCAATTTCTTCCAGGCGGCCCCTGGCCACAACTCCGGATCCACCGACCTCGCGAACAGCGTGGCCCTGGCCCCGTTCGACCTGCTGTGCAGGCTGCTCTCCGGCGAGCCGCTAGAAGCCTGTATTCCAGACAATTTGTGACCCCATGGATGGGTTGTGAAGCCGAGGACCTAGGGCGCGTTCTCGCCGTGGCTGCACAGAACCTGCTCCGCGCTGAGTCACCACGATGGTGTCGGTGAACACGCCTCCGCCCCTGCCCCGCCGCCCTGGGGCAGGGGCGTGACGGAGGGATCGACCGGACCGGTTCAACGCACTCGACATTGTTTGACCCATCCGATCTGAGCCGATTCCCCTACGCGAAGTCCCGTCGGGACTGCCGCATTCAGCGCGACAAGACGAGCGGCCCGCACCCGGGAACTCATCCAGATTTGTGTGGTCAGGAGCCCTCGTCAAGGGTGATCACTGACTGGTCGACCTATCCAATCCGAATGCAGCCCACGAAGAATCGATCCACGCTGCTCCCAGAACCGGACACCACCACACCACCGCCGACACGAAACGGCGACCATCATTGCCATGGGACCGGCCACGGAGGTCGTCCGGTAGTGATGTGCTTGTGAAGCCGAGCGCCGTCGTCGCGTGCACAGGCGCGATCGTCGCACTTTGTGGAGTCGGCGGGTTGGCGATGCCGCTCGAGCTCGACGCCGAAGACATCGGCGGACATCACAGAGTGCACCACGAAGCTGGAATTCCGACGAGCAATCGCATACCCGGCATTGGCACTTGGAGCGCTCACTGTCGTTGGCGCGCTGGTACTTCGCCGGCAACCAGCTGACGACTGCGACAACTAACCAACCGCCTCCCCGTCAATGTCAGGCTGTCCGGATGCGTGCACGCGCCGCCCCTCACCCCTCTCCAGCAGGCCACCTCGACGCAGCCGACTCGAACCCGCCCAGCCGCCACTGGAACTGCTCCAAAGCTGTGTGATTTGGAGCCCTACTGGATCGGCTCGGACGCGGGCGGACAACGTTCCGAGCGGTTTCCTAGGATCATGTGCGTGCCCGAGCAAGTTTCCTCCAGAACTCGCGCGCGAGACATCGATCGCGCCCAGACGTGCGGGCTGCTCGACGCCGGATACGGCGAGGGACAGCTCGACCCGGCCGAGTACGAGGCGCGCACCACCGCGGCGATGAAGGCCAAGACGGTCGGTGAACTCGACGAGCTGGTCTCGGACCTGCAGATTCCCGAGCATCTCGTCGAGGCCGCACGCGCTTCCGCCCCGGCACCACGAAATCGGATTCCCGGACGCGTGGTGGCTGCCGCTGTCGTCGCAGTCGTGGCGATCGGTGGAACTGCGGTCCTCGCGACTCGCGGCGACGTCGCGGCGCCCGAGACCGCCGGCGTCGTCGCGGCCCAGCAGGCGGCGGCGCCCGCGCCGGTCCCGGCGGGCGAGCCGCAGCCGATCGTGATCGAGCCGCTCGATCCCCTCACCACCGACGGAGTCCGCGATTTCGTGCGGCAGCTCGGGGTGAGGTTCAAGGGCGATCTGCGGGTGGACCAGGTGACCTACTACCGGACCTACGTGTTCATGACCCGGATGCTGGAGGACCAGCCGCACCGCGAACAGGATTGGAGCTTCCGGGGCGGCTTCTCGCCGGTGCGAGCGCCGGAGTCACGCTCCCTCGACACCGCCACGGTCGACCTCGCCGCCCTCGACGTGGACCGGCTCGGCGACGTGATCGCGACGGGCGCGAATCGTGTCGGGATACCAACGGGATGGGTGGAGCACATCTTCGTGCGCGCGGATTCGTCGACCGGCGAGGGTCTGGTCAGCGTCTTGTTCGAGGACCCCGAGAAGCGAAGGGGATCCGTGGACACGCGACTGGACGGCTCGATCGTCGACATCTCGCGCGCCGAGGGTCTGTGACCATGCCGAACGAGAGGCGACCCCGGACCTCGGCACTGCGGCTGCGCGCCCGCGACGTCGACCGCACCGCGGTGCGTGACGCCCTCGACTCGGCGTATGCCGACGGTCAGCTGAGCGATGTCGAGCACCGGACGCGGGCCGAGGCCGCCCGGTCGGCGCGGAAGCTCGCCGACCTCGATCGACTCCTGCGGGACCTGCAGGTACCTCCGGATCTGCGGGACGCCGTGCCCACACCGCCACCCTCGCGGGACACCCGCTGGGCCGTCGCGCTCTCGGCCGCCGTCGTTCTGGTGTGCGCAATCGTGGTGGTCACGACGAGCCGGGATCACGCCGATCCGGCCGCGCCTGCGACGGGCACCGAGGTGATCACCGCGGCAGGGCTCGTGCAGATGCTCGACGACATCGACCGGCAACTGGGCGATTCGCAGGTCGACAGCCTGACGATCTACCCCGAATACGCATCGATCTCGCGCCCGGTGCCCGGTTCGCCCGGTAGCGAGCGGTCGTATCGGTACGAGGACGGACAGCTCACGGACAACGGAACGTCGACAGGCCGCACCGAGGGTGTGCCCGTCGACCTGGCGGAGTTGCGTCCGAACGTCTCCCAACTGATCGGGCTGTTCTACGGCGCCGATCGCACTCTCGGTGTGAGCGATCCGACGAGCGTCTACATGACCGCGTCACGCGACGACGACAACGGGCCGGTCGTGAGCATCTACCTGAGGAACGAGACCACGGGCGCGCACGGCTTCCTGACGGTCGGCTTCGACGGCGCCGTCCGCAGCGTCTACCGAAGCGACCAGTAGTTTCTCGACCTGCCACCTTCCGAAACCGTGTGTCGCAATCGATTTTGGGTGCAACCAGTCGGGAATCACATCATGCGGGGATGCCCCCCGGTTTGGTGGTCATCTTGACCTGTGGGGACTGCTCGTCACGGGTAGAAGGGTGTTTCCCATGGGAAGGCTGCGGTGCGTGCCTTGGGGTCAAAGGTGAACTCCCTGTGCCCGACATCGCCATGCGGGTCGTCGCCACCCGGAAGCATCCTCGTTCCGGAACCGATGGAGATCCGGAGCAGCTCGCAGGACGCACTGGATCGAGGGCATGAAGGATCTGGTCCGCGGCGGCCGGGTCCGACGGCAATTGCAGATGGTCGGACGTGTGGCCGGGGCAGAGGTCCTGCAGCACGCTGTTGTGGACGTTGGGTGCGTCGGCGAGCAGCCCTGTGGTGAAGGGGCGACTTCGTCGTCGCAGGGTGACGAGACTGTCGACCCGGTCGGCACCACCGAGATTGGTGAGGTAGTAGAACGCGGTCGCGCCACTCGCTCGTTCGCGAGCAGCGGCGACGCCGTCTGCCACCTCAAGGTGTCGGTCGAAGCGAAGCCATGAAGGAGCACAACCGGATTCAGATGTGCGGGGGTAGGCCGGCAGGTCCAGTCGTCGGCACCGGGAGGCGCCTGACCGGGGTCGGTGAGCTGCGGGGTCGGGCCGGCCAGGTACCCGAAGGGGACCGGGTACCGCGTCTGGGCGTTCGCGGTGACACCCGACATCGTCGCAAAGCCGTCGCCGCGGCGACGACTGAGGCGGCGAGCAGTCGTTTCGGTATCCCCATTTCGCGGTACTCCCCGGGCGGCGGTATCGAGGTCGACGGCGCCGGCGACGATCAACACCGAGAGTTGCGTGCGCATCGACAACCACAATCGTTCGACCGCGACGTCACCACCCGGCACCTCGCGATCCTGGAGTCGGCAACCGACGCTAAAGGCCAGGCCCTGGAGGTGCGGTCCGGCGTTTTATCGACATTCCATCCAGATGGACGCCTTCTATTCACCACCGATTTCAATGCAGCAGATCATTAAGTTCCTCTTATCGATACTCACCGAAAAGCACCTGGACGTACCGGATCGGGGGGTGCCATTGTTGCCTGCATCACGTACGCAGTGATATCGAACCGCGAGCATTGGAGTTCTGAACCATGAGAGCTGCCCGTTATCACGGGGTCGGCGATATCCGATTCGAGGACATCGCCGAGCCCACCGTCGGACCCGGCCAGGTCAAGGTAAGGGTGCATTTCAACGGCCTGTGCGGCAGTGATCTGCACGAGTACTTCCACGCGCCGATGATGGCGCCGACAGCGCCGCACCCGCTCACTGGCGTGAGCGTCCCGGTCGTGCTCGGTCACGAGTTCTCGGGAGAGATCGTGGAGATCGGTCCAGCCGTCGATCAGCTCTCGGTCGGCGACACCGTGGCCGTGGAACCCACCGTCAATTGTCGGCAATGTGTGGCGTGCCGGGCCGGCTCGTACAACCTCTGCAGCACCATCGCCGCGGTCGGGTACAGCTGGGCAGGTGGCGGCGGACTCGGCCAGTATGCGGTCGTCGACGCCGATCACGCTTATCGGCTTCCTCCGGGGATGTCCACCCGAGAGGGCGCGTTGATCGAACCGCTGGCAGTGGCGCTGCACGCGGTGCATCGCGGGGAGGTCCCCCCGGGAAGCACGGTCGCGGTGCATGGCGCTGGCCCCATCGGTATCGGTGTGTTTCTCACCCTCCGCGCTCACGGCATCGACGACATCGCCGTCATCGAGCCGTCGGCGGCTCGGCGGGCGGCCATCGAGGCGGTCGGCGCGACGAATGTCATCGACCCGTCGAACGCCGATGTCGTTGCGGAGCTTCGCGCCCGAACCAATGGGGACGGGGTCTCCCGATCATTCGACACGGCGGGGGTGCCGGCAACGTTCTTGAACGCGGTCCGCTCGACCGCAAGCCACGGGCGGGTCGTAGTCGTCGCGGTACATCAGCGACCAGTTGATTTCAATCCCACCGAAATTCTGTTCAGCGAGTGCGAGATTGTCGGCTCCATCGCGTACTGCGACGACTATCCCGAGGCAATCGATCTCATGGCACGGGGCGCTTATCCGATCGAGAGTTGGGTGAAAACAATCGCATTCGGCGACCTCATCTCCGACGGATTGGAACCGCTCCGCGACCAGAAGGCAATCAAGGTCCTGGTCGACATGAACGCCGTCGACTGACCGAGATCACACCATTTCCCCGCAGCAGAACATCCACACACGAAGAAAAGAGCTAGCAGTGGCCACCGCATTGAATATCGGACCGACATTCTGGATGAGCAACCCCGGTGTCACGCCCAAGGGTGTGCGAAAGGAATTCGTCGACCCCGAGGACATCCCGTGGACCGACTGGCTGATGCCCGGCACACGTTTCAAGCTCTTGTACTGCAATCTCGTGTCCGGCTCCTTCACCCTCATCCTGCAGGTAGATCCGGGCACCGTCGCGACCCCGCACTGGCACATGGGCAACGTGCAGGCGTACCTGCTCGAGGGCGGTTTCTACTACGAAGAGGACGACCCCGGGATGGCCGGCATGTACACCTGCGAGGTGGCCGGTGCGGTGCACACCCCGATCGCGCCCGAGGGTTGCGTCATGATCGCCATGATCGACGGCCCGATCGCCGGCTACATGCCCGAGGGTGAGCTCGCGGTCGTCGCGGACGCTCGGTTGCACTACTACATGGCGCGCGACAACGACGCCGTGGAGAAACTCCAACTCGTCGACTACGCCACCGATCCCTCGCAGAACATGCACATCGCGACCGACGGGTAGCCACCGAAACCCGCCGGCCCGCCACTCTCGACGTCGCGACCGACGGTGTGTTGAGGTGAGCTATGTACGTCGCACCACAAACCCTCCGGTGTTTTCTCGCCGTCGCGGACGAGCTGCACTTCGGTCGCGCCGCCGCGGTCCTGCACATGACCGGGCCGGCGCTGAGCCAGCAGGTTTCGAGGTTGGAGAAAGACCTGCGTTTCCCGCTCTTCGAACGCACTTCTCGACATGTCGAGCTCACCGAGGCCGGTCGCGCCCTGATCCCGCAGGCACGCGCGGTCGTCGCCGCGAGCGAGACGATTCTCCGGTGGCGTCAGGCGGTTCGGGCGGGCGGCCGCAGCCTCGACATCGGGTTCATGGCGACAGGAGCCGGTCTACTCACGACCGCGGTGCTGGACCGGCTCCGTCGCGCCGCTCCGGATCTGGACGTCCGGTTGCACCACCTCGAGTGGAGCGAGCAATTGGCCCCGCTGCTGGCCGGCGACCTCGACGCGGTCTTCGTCCGGGAGCCCTTCCCCGCCGACGGAATCCGGCGCATCCCCCTTCTGTCCGAGCAGCGGGTGGCGGTGCTCTCCCACGACCATCCGCTGGCCGACCGGGAGTCGATCCGATTCGCCGAGATCGCCGCCGAGACCTTCCTGTGCAGCAGTGGCGGGCCGCCGGAGTGGACCGACTTCTGGATGGTGAACCCACGGCCCGACGGCACCCGGGCCGAGCCCGGCATGGCCGTGTCGACCGTGGAGGAACTCCTCGAGGCCGTCGCCTCCGGTGCGGGCGTCACCACCACACCGGAGTCGCTTCCCACCTACTACCGCCACCCGCGGGTCCGCTTCGTCCCCATCGACGACATCAGCCCGAGCGTGGTGACCCTGTGCACCTTGGACGCCAACCGAAGGCCCGAGCTGGGCATGCTCGAGGAAGCCATCCGAGACGCCCGGGACATGTCGCGGGCGTGAAGCCGGAACGGGTGAAGCCGATCGGCTCCCCCCTCGCCGCCATCGACCTGCGCGGCGTGACCGGCGGATTCACCCTCGACGGCCTACGGACCACCGCAGACTCCCTCTCGACGCCACACCCGCGTTCGGATCAGGCAAGCTGGATGAGCTCCAGATACTCCTGCGACCAATGGTCCTCGGTTCCGTCGGGCAGCAGGATCACCCGCTCCGGGTTCAGCGCTTCGGCCGCGCTGGGGTCGTGGGTGACCAGGACGACGGCACCGGTGTAGCTCCGCAACGCCTCGAGCACCTGCTCGCGTGAGATCGGGTCCAGGTTGTTGGTCGGCTCGTCGAGCAACAACACATTCGCCGCGGAGGACACCAGGCCGGCCAGCGCCAACCGGGTCTTCTCGCCCCCGGAGAGGGTCCCGGCGGACTGCTCGAGCTGCGGTCCGGTGAACATGAACGCGCCGAGCAGGCCCCGCAGATCCTGCTCACCGGCGTCGGGTGCGGCGTGCCGGATGTTCTCCCAGACTGTCGCGTCGTCGTCGAGGGCGTCGTGTTCCTGCGCAAAGTAGCCGACCTTCAGACCGTGACCGGAGACCACCTCACCGAGATCCGGCTTCTCTACGCCCGCAAGCAGTTTCAGCAGCGTCGTCTTGCCGGCGCCGTTGTCACCCAAGATGACGACCCGGCTGCCACGGTCGATGGCGAGGTCGATGCCGGTGAAGATCTCCAGCGACCCGTACACCTTCGTCAGGCCCTCGGCCATCAGCGGCGTCCTGCCGCACGCGGCGGGTTCCGGGAACCGGATGTGCGCGACCTTGTCAGCGATCCGGACGTCGTCGAGCTCGGCGATCAGCTTGTCGGCGCGCTTGGCCATGTTCTGCGCCGCGGTCGCCTTGGTTGCCTTGGCGCCGAGCCTGGCGGCCTGGGCGCGCAGCGCGCCCGCCTTCTTCTCCGCGTTGGCGCGCTCGCGACGGCGGCGCTGTTCGTCGGCGACCCTGGCGTCGAGGTACTTCTTCCAGCCCATGTTGTAGACGTCGGCCTCGCCGCGCACCGCGTCGAGGAACCACACCTTGTTCACCACGTCGGCGAGGAGGTCCACGTCGTGGCTGATCACGACCAGGCCGCCGTCGTGGTTCTGCAAGAAGCCGCGCAGCCAGGAGACCGAGTCCGCGTCGAGGTGGTTGGTCGGCTCGTCGAGCAGCAGGGTGGTGTCCGACTTGCCGCCGACCCCGCCGGAGGCCGCGAACAGGATGCGGGCCAGTTCGACGCGGCGCCGCTGACCGCCGGAGAGGGTGCGCAGCGGTTGCGCGAGGATCCTTTCCGCCAGGCCGAGACTGCGGCAGATGCGGGCGGCCTCGGACTCTGCCTCGTACCCGCCGAGGGCGGCGAACCGGTCCTCGAGCTGGCCGTACCTGCCGATGGCCGTGTCCCGCTCGGCGTCGTCGACTGCCTCTGCCATGATGGCCTGCTGCTTCTCCATGCCGCGCAGGATCTCGTCGAGGCCGAGGGCCGACAGCACTCGATCCCTGGCCGCGACGTCGAGGTTGCCCTCCTTGGGATCCTGTGCGAGATAACCGAGTTCGCCGCTGCGGATCACGGTGCCGGCGTACGGTTCGCCCTCGCCGGCGAGGATGCGCAGGGTGGTGGTCTTCCCGGCGCCGTTTCGGCCGACGAGGCCGATCCGGTCACCGACTTGGACGCGGAGCACAGATCCGGGAGCAGACAGGAGAGTCCGGGTACCGGCGCGAACTTCGAGGTCGGTCGTGGTGATCAAGTGAGTTTCCTAGATGTGGGCAGTCGAGGCCGAATCCGATGCGCGCGATGGTCGTTGACGAGTGCTGCGGTGGGCTCGTTCGACTCCGCTTGTCGGGTCCGCCATGGCGGGACGAGGCGCCCGCTCGGCGTGGCCGATCGGCCGGCTCGCGACTATGCGTGGGACGTGCCGGCCGGGTGGCCGCACGGTGGTCGAGGGCCCCTGTCGCGAGTGCGGCAAACACAGGTGCGTTCGCTGCGAGAGGCCGTGCGCCTAGGGACGGACCGAAATACCCGGAATCCGGGTGGTGTCGAGCCGACGAGAGCGGCTAGCGGAGGCTGCGCGTCCGTGATGGCGTCAGAGACTGACTCTCTGCACCCAGATCAAGCCAACACGAAGCCGCTCACGGCTCTTCTTGGCTGGTGCGATACGCATGGC
Source organism: Rhodococcus sp. NPDC059234 (assembly GCF_042754225.1). Taxonomy (NCBI): domain Bacteria; kingdom Bacillati; phylum Actinomycetota; class Actinomycetes; order Mycobacteriales; family Nocardiaceae; genus Rhodococcus; species Rhodococcus sp. NPDC059234. Next base: position 28,014 of record NZ_JBHZAH010000011.1, on the reverse strand, counting down.
GGGACACTATGCCGCCGGGCGGGAGCGAATGTCAACTCGACTCGAACACCACGTGCGGGGGCGACGATCGCGGCGCGATCCGCGCCACGGGTTGCTTGCAGGCTCACCCGAAGCAGCACGCGGCGCAGAAGCCGGTCGCGTAGCGCTCAATCCACGCCCGCTCGCTTTCGCTCGCCCGGGACCTGCGCGGGCCGCGTCCGGTCACCCGCGGCCGTGGATCGCCCCTAGATCGGCGAGCCTGCGCTCGGCGTCGCGAACGATCCGTTCGACGAGCTCGGCCACGGTAGGAAGGTCGTCGATCATGCCGACGACCTGTCCGGAGGCCAAGACGCCCGCCTCCGTGCTGCCCTCGACGAGACCGGCCCGCAACAGCATCGGGCTGTTGGCCGACATCATCAGTTGCGCGAGCGTACGGTCGCCGCTGCGCACCATGGTGATGCCCTCGGAGACCAGTGCCCTCCAACTGAGCCCGGTCAGTTTGCGGAACCGGATCGTGTTGACGGCCGCGTGTCCGAGCGTGCGCAGACCGTGGGTGCGCTCGAGCGACTGGACCAGTTCGGTGCGCAGCACCCGGTGCGGGACGCCGTCTACCTTCGTGGTGACCACGGTGTCGGTGAGGCCGCGGGCAAGGTACGCGCGCTTCACCGCGTCGGGGACGGTGCTGTCGCTGGTGAGCAGGAACCGTGTGCCCATTGCAATCCCGGTGGCGCCGTAGGCGAGTGCTGCCGCAAGCCCGCTGCCGTCGAAGAACCCGCCCGAGGCGACCACCGGGATGTCGACCGCCCGGACGACCGACGGCAGCAGCAGGGTAGTCGCGACGCCGCCGGTGTGGCCGCCGCCCTCACCGCCCTGCACGATCACCGCGTCGGCGCCCCAGCTCGCGACCTTCTCGGCGTGACGCGCGGCGCCGACGGTCGGGATCACCACGATGCCGGCGTCCTTGAACTGGGCGATCATTTCTTCTCGCGGCGCGAGGGCGAAGGAGGCGACGCGCACGCCTTCGCGGATCAGCAGCTTGACCCGGTCTTGCGCATCCTCGGCGTCGGCCCGCAGGTTCACTCCGAACGGAGCGTCGGTACGCTCCTTGACTTCTCGGATCGCCGATTCCAATTCCGGGTAGGTCATCGTCGCCGACGCGATGATGCCCAGCCCTCCCGCGCGCGCGGTCGCGGTGACCAGCCGAGCGCCTGACACCCACCCCATTCCCGTCTGCACGACGGGGTGCTCAATCCCGACCAGCTCGGTGAACCTCGTCTGCATCTGCCCATCCCTCCCTCAAGCAAGCACTTGCTTGGTATTCGTATCACATTGCGTACGCCGCTCGCCGATCGACAGACCCAGCAACATTTCATCGCCAGCACACCGCCCCTCCGAGTACGCCAGTTCCTTGCGATCTCGGACATCGGCGTGCGTTGTCGTGAGCTTTCTTCCATGGCGCTGCTTCGCCGCGGACAGCGAGGACGGTCGGACCGCCGACGCGGCCACGGTCCCGCGCTGCGGCGAGACCGACGACGGTCTGATCAGGGATCGAGGTGCGCTCGAAAACCACAGGGGCGCAATGTGGGTCGCATCGTCACGCCCGCGATGAATGTCACCGACCATTGCTGCAGCGCACGCAGCCTTGCAGAATGAAGGCGTGCAGCAGCGCTTTGGTCGGTTGACGACGACCGACGGCGACAGCCTGGCGTACGCCTCGATCGGCGCCGGCCGGCCGCTGGTGTACGTCAGCGGCTGGCTCAGTCACCTGCAGCTGAGCTGGGAGCTACCGGAGGAGCGGGCGTTCTACGAGAGTCTGGCGCAGGGCTGCCGGCTGGTGCGTTACGACCGCGCCGGATGCGGGCTGTCAGCACCATCGAAACGGTCGCCGTCGATGGCGTCCGAGCTCGATCAGCTTTCCGCGGTCGCCGCGACCCTCGGCCCGGAGCCCTTCGACCTGATCGGCACCTCGATGGGCGCGCTGGTCGCGGTGACGTGGGCGGCAGCGCACCCGGACACCGTCCGGCGGCTGGTGCTCTACGGCGGCTGGGTCTCCGGCGCAGATATTTCCCCGCCCAGCGCACGGGAACACGTCCTCGCACTGGTCGAGTCGCATTGGGGGCTCGGCTCGGACGTGCTCACCGAGATCTTCGCCCCCGACGCCCGTGCCACGACGCGCGAGGCGTTCGGTCGCTACCAGCGGGCCTCCTCGACCGCGGCGACGGCCCGGGCGCTTCTGGCGATGAGCTACGCGCTCGATGTCAGCGATCACCTCGCTGGGGTGCGCGCCCCGACGTTGGTGGTGCACCGAGCCCACGACCGGGCCGCTCCCGTCGAGCAGGCCGAAGCACTCGCCGGCGGCATCTCCGGTGCGCAGCTCACGGTGCTGCCCGGACGCTCGCACCTGCCGTACGCGGGCGACGCCGACGCGCTTGTGGCGACCGTTCGCCGCTTCCTCGGACTGCGCGCCTCGCGGCGCGGTGCCCGAACGTTGACGGCCCGGCAGGGCGAGGTCGCGGCGTTGATCAGCGACGGGTACACGAACCGTGAGCTCGCCGCGCGGCTGGGCATCGACGAACGGTCCGCCGAGGGCCATGTCGAACGGATCCGCCTGCGCCTCGGCTTCCGCTCGCGAGCCCAGATTGCTGCGTGGTACGCCGCCCGGCGCGACCGGCCAGAATCGGCGGAGTGAGGTAGTTCCACGCCTGACAGTGCCGACGGTGTCGCGCATCGTTGTGAGAGATCGACAACGACGAGACACCGTTGGAGCAGACATGACCGACAGGACTAGCACCACCCCGTCAGCGACCGGCTTCGAGCCGCACGGCGGCCGGGGCCGGTTCAACGCCGCGTTCTTCAAGGTGATGGGCCCGTACCTGGAGTGGAACCTCCGCCGACGCAAACGGCGCGTGTTCGCCGGGCTTCCACGCGAGGTCGTCGAGATCGGGCCCGGTGTCGGCGCCAACCTCCGCTACCTCCCGGCTGGCGGCGCCCTCGTCGCCATAGAGCCGAACAGGTACATGCACCCCCGGCTGCACGCCGCTGCGCGCCGCCACAGCGTGCAGCTCGATTTGCGCGAACGCACGGCCGAACAGACGGGCCTCCCCGACCACAGCGTCGACAGCGTGATCTCCTCGCTCGTGCTCTGCTCGGTACAGGATCCCGCGGCCGTGCTCACCGAGATCCGGCGAATCCTGCGTCCCGGTGGCACCTTCCGCTTCGTCGAACACGTGGCGGCCCCGCGCGGCACACCGACCCGTGCCGCGCAACGGATCCTTCGTCGCCCGTGGGCCTGGACTTTCGAGGGCTGCTCGTGCGAACGAGACCTCGAGCACTCCGTGCGCGCCGCCGGGTTCGACAGCGTCACCACAGACCGCTACCGGGTCCACACCCCGTTCCTCCCGTTCAACACCCACATCGCCGGCACCGCGAAGGCGTGAAGCGAGGCACCGCAGTGGATTAGGAGCGTGAGTCGGTGTCTGGTTCCGCGAGGGCGATGGCGAGCTGCGACAGTGCGCCGTGGTGGGCGTCTGGACCTCGGCCCCATCCATCGGCCGCCAGACCGGGAGCGCGAAACTTGGCGTCGCTTCGGGACCGAGCCTCCGAGCGCCGTTGCTGCAGGCAGGCCACGTATCCGGCGGTCACCGATTCCTGGGGTAGTCGAGCGAGGCCAGCAGTTGACTGTGCAGGAGAGCGTTCGAGTACAGCCCGCCGCCCTGATCACTCGCACGTCCACCCGTCGGGTCGGTGAAGCAGCCGCCGGCCTCCTCGACCAGAAGGATCCACGGTGCGTGGTCCCACGTGTAGTAGCGCTCGGCCAAGAAGGCATCGATCTCGCCACGAACCAGCTCGACCAGCGGCAGGGGGCTGGCCGAGGCGCGACTCGCACTCGACGGGAGCCGGCCCCTGGACTCGTCGTCCAGGGCGTCGACCACGGCATCGGCGACCACCGAAGTCGTGCTGACGGTGAGTCGTCGTGCCCCGCCCTCCCCGTTCGGCCACGACGACTCGAAGGAACCGCCACCGCGGGTAGCCCACCAACGGCGCCCCAGCGCGGGGGACGTGACCACCGCGAGTTCGACGACCCCGCGAACCTCCAGGGCAATGTGGATGCGCCAGTTCGGGTCACCCCGACTGAAGAAGCCGGTGCCATCGATCGGGTCGAGGATCCAGACCCGTTCGGACTCACCGAGCCGACCGAGCTCCTCGCCGAGAAACGCGTCGTCGGGATGCGCCGCCGACAACGACTCTCGAAGCAGTCGCTCGACTGCACGGTCGGCCTCTGTGACCGGTGAGCCGTCGGCCTTCAGCGTCGCCGAAACTCCGGCCTCGAAATGAGCAAGCGCGAGCGCCGCCGCGAGGTCCGCGGTGTCGAACGCGAGCCGGAGGTCATCCTCGTTGTTCATCAAGGCTGAACGCTAACAGTCGCGCCAGTCACTCCCCATCCATCCACTCCGTCCAGACCGATCGAAGCGCCGGCGGGCGACGGGCGCTGGAAGCGGCGCGACTCTCCGGTTAGGCGTATGAGGCCACCACGTTGGTGACGCCGGCGTGGAGCTTCGAAGCCGGTGGCAGGTCACCGGCGGCACTGTGGGGCCGGTGATAGTTGTAGTGCACGTTCCACACTCCGAGCGCTTCTGAGCGTTGGTACTCGGACTGCCATTCCCGGGCATAGCGGAACTCCTCGGCCAGGATCCTGTTGTAGCGCTCGACTTTCCCGTTGTGCCGTGGTGTGTATGGGGTGATCCGCTGGTGCCGTGCACCGTGCAGGACCTTGGCGAAGTCGTGCGCCCGGTAGCAGGACCCATTGTCGGTGACAATCCGCTGGATGTGGGTGATGCCGTGGGCGGCGAAGAATGCTCGAGCGCGGTGCATGAATCCGACTGCCGTGGAAGCTTTCTCGTCCAGCAAGGACTCAGTGTAGGCGAGGCGTGTGTAGCCGTCGATTGCCGAGTGGAGGTAGACGTAGCCACCCTTCTTACCGGCGGTTTTGCCGCGTTCGACTGCTTTGGCCTGTGTTGAGCCCTTGCCGTGAACTCGCCAACCTCCGCCATCGGGGATTCGCCCGACCTTCTTGACGTCGACATGCACCATGTGTCCCGGGTGGCGGGCAACGATCTTGCGCGCATCCCGGTTGGACTCGCCGTTCGGGTCGATGAACCTACGCTGGTTCAGGCCGAGGTGGGCCAGGTGCCGGCTGACGGTGCGTCGGCTGATCGTTATGCCCTGACGATGTGGAGCAGAGGATCGATCCAGATGCCCGAGGTCGCCGAACTGGCCATAGCGGCCGACCCACTTTCTCGCGCAGGCACGCGAGATACCCATTTCGGCGGCCACGTGCGCAATCGGTCCGGTCCAGCACCGCTCGACGAGACGTCGGCGCCCCTCCGGGGTGAGGGGCTCGTTCTTGTGTGTCACGCGGTCACGCCAGGCGCCGAAGCGCGGACCGCGGTGTCCCGATTCTCGACGGCCGTGGTCACCTCGTCTATCACCGCACGAATGAGTTGCCCATAGGAGTCAGGGGGCAGCGCCGACGAGCGCTCCCGAGCTACGTCGAGGTGTTCACGTGCGGCTTCGAAGGAGCCCAGCCGCCGATAATTGTCGGCGAGGTTGAGGTGAAGCGAGGGATAGAAGCCAGCGATATGCAGGCCGGCGTGGTGTTCTTGGACGCGCTGCTCGCTGATGGAGTCGGCGGCATCGAGTGCGCGCACATCCCACGCCAGCGCCTGGGCGGGATCGGCATAGAGGTCGGCGAGGGAGTGTGCGAGTGTGCAGCGATGCAGGGGATCGCCGCCGACGCCGATCGTCTTCCACAGGTCCAGCAGTTGGCCGCGGGCACTGACGACGTTTCCACTGCGCCCCTCGGTGATGGCCTTGCCAATCGCGTCCATCATCGAGTCCGTGCCAATGGATTCTGTCATTTTCTCTGCTCCTTCGGTTGTGGTGAGATCGCCGTAGTCGGCCGAGGGTTAGCGAAAGTCCGCCGCCCCCCAGCATCATTCGGCTTCGACCTACCTGAAGGTCAAGGGCGGTGCTGCCATCAACGTCATGACCCGCAACAGCTAGGCGGTCCAGTTCGGAGATCGGCCCAGTAGTCGCAGCGTTCGGTCGAGAGCCGACCCGCCGGCGGCCGGGAGCACGGGAGCAAAGGCAGATCCGGATACCAGCCGGGCCGGACCGGACGGGACCCGCTCCGCGATATGCAGTGCCGCCGCCGTCACTTCGCTGCCCGGATCGAACGCGAGCCCCAGGGCGCGAGCCACGTCCCATCCGTGCACCACATAGTCGACAAGGTGAAATCCGATCGCGACAGCGCCGGGGAACGTTGCGCTGCTATGGATCTCAGGCAGCAAGAAGTCACGCTCGGAGACGCCGCTCTCCGCGAACGCCGCGAGCACCGCATCGGCGGAATCAAGGTAGTCCGCGATCGGGTCCGGCCTCTCGCCGCCGGTCCGCCACACCGCGGGATCGCCGCCCAGCCCGCGGGCCGCCGCAGCAAACCCGTTGTGCTGCACTGTCATGTGGTCCAGGAGTGCCCGCAGGTCCCATTCGGCGCACGGGGTCGGACGGGCCAGGTCGGACTCGGTCGCTCCCTTCACCACCGCGACACCGGCCTGCACGGCCGCCCTGTCGAGCTCGACAATAGTAAGCATGCACCTATCATATGTATCCGCATACGATATGTCGACGGGTATTTTCTGACCATGCCTGATCACGAGTTCGATCGCCCAGATCTGGCCGAGCTGGTGGTGCCGCTCGGCAGAGCGCTGACAAACGGGGAGCTACCCGTGCTGCGCGAGTACGGACTGAGCATGTGGGGCTATGTGGTGTTGAGGAACCTCCAGTCAGAACCGACTCGATCCCAGGCCGCCCTCGCGAAGGAGGTCGGCGCAGACAAAACCCGCATCATCGCGGTACTCGACGAACTGCAGGATGCCGGCCTGATCGAGCGCACCCCCGATCCTGCCGACCGGCGTGTACGCCTCCTCGCGCTCACCGATCGCGGGCGCCAGGTTCGCGATGATGCTCGGCGTGGCATCCGCGCGCGCGAGGAGCGACTACTGGCGCGCCTGCCGGCGCCCGACCGGGCAGCACTACTGCGGTCACTGCGGGCGCTGTCCGAACTGAGTCGCGAGGAGTTCGAGGTCGCTCCGGAGTGATCCCGAGTCGGCAGCGCCCGGGCGGTCGTGATCCAAACCAACCGGATCGCCGACCTCGAGAAGGGCGCGATCGACCTGCCGAACACCGTGTGACCGCCATTGACGAAGTCAACGTCCATGAGCTCCGAATCAGCAGCTGCTCGTGAAGTGATCGACAACTTGACGCGCGCAACGACGGACCGAGGAACAGCACACGCAAAAGCAATGCGGGAGTGTTGCGTTCGTCGGCGTCGATCACGGTCACGACCGCGTCGACCCCGAAGAGCGCAACAGTGAATCCCGGTGGGCCGGACCTGTCGGGCGGCGCGACTCAGCGAACGAGCGCCGCCCGCAGCACTCGCATCAAGAGTGAATTGCCGGCGCGGAGCGCCGCACCACCCTGGATGTTCTTGACGCCGTCCGCGGTCGCGAGGATGAGGGCGGCGAGCTCGGGCGGGGTCGCCTCGACCGCGGCGAGGTCGATCTCGCCCGCGGCGGCGGCCGAGTCGAGGACATCCCCGAGCCGCTCGACGAGCCAAGCCTGAGTTTCACGGCTGATCTCGCCGGTCAGGGCGATGCCCGCGCCGAACAGTTCCGCGCCGTGCGCGCTGGCGCTGATCTTCTCCATGAGGCCACAGAAGTAGGCGGTCATAAAGGAACACCCATGACAGAGAGCCACGGTTCCACCGGTTCACCCGCGGACACGAGATCGACGGTGGAACTCCTCCGCACCACCGAACGCTCACGCCTGCGTGCGCTCGTCGCCGCCGACATCGACACCGCCCGGGCGATGCACGGTCACGACTTCCAACTCATCACGCCCGTCGGTGCCGCACTGACCCGAGACGAGTACCTGGGTGCGGTCGCCGGCGGACAGATCGACTACCTGCTGTGGGAACCCGACGAGATCGAGGTTCGACTGCTCGCAGACGCGGCGATCATTCGCTATCGGGCGACGCTCGAGGTCGTCTTCGGCTCGTATCACGTTCCCCGGACACGCTTTTGGCACACCGACAGCTACGAGCTCCGAGACCGCCGCTGGCAGGCAATCTGGTCGCAGGCCACGGAGATCCGGGCGGTGCCGTAGGAGAGGTGACGCCGGGCGAACGGCTCGCCCAGCTCGGTCCATCCATCATCGGCAGCGACGGCGCTACACGCTGACGCGGCAGAGGATCTCGCTGTGGAGCAGGGCGAACCAGCCGTCGTCCTCGGCGGACCAGCTCCGCCAGCCCGCCGAGAGGCGCGCCAGGTCGTCCGGGGTGGCGAGTCCCAGTTCGACGGCTCGGTCGGCGAAGTTCGAGTGTAGGACCCGATCGGCCCACGACCCGCCCCACCATTGCCTGTCGTCATCGGACGAGAAGCACCACGCGCTTGCCGTGGTGACCACATCGCCGAGGCCGGCCGCGTGCGCCCAGGCACGAAGGCGCCGACCGGCGTCGGGTTCCCCGCCGTTCGCGCGGGCGACGACTTTGTAGAGCGACAGCCACTCGTCGAGTTCACGATTCTCGGGGTACCAGGCGAAGGTGCCGTAGTCGGCGTCACGGGCCGCGATGATCCCGCCCGGCCGGCAGACACGGGCCATTTCGCGCAGCGCCTGCACCGGGTCGCCGACGTGTTGCAGGACCTGATGGGCGTGGACGACGTCGAAGGCGCCGTCGGGGAAATCGAGCGAGTGGACGTCGGAGACGACCGCCTCCACGTTCGTGATCCCGCGCCGGGCGAATTCCCTCCGAGCGAGATCGAGGGCGCCGTCGGTCATTTCCACGGCGGTGACCCGGGCGACGAGTCCAGCGAGATCGGCGGTGATTGTCCCGGGACCACAGCCGACGTCGAGAAGGGTCATGTCCGGCCGAAGGTGGGGCATCAGGTACGCGGCGGAGTTCGCGGCCGTGCGCCAGCGATGATTGCGCAGCACGGACTCGTCGTGACCGTGCGTGTAGACGGCTTCCTCGTTGCCCATGGGCCAAGCGTACGCACGCAGTTCATAATATGGGATCATGATCCCATATTGCGAGATCTGAGACTGTTGCCTCCGCCGCCGCGGACCACCGCCACGTCCGCGCGGACTGCGCTTCCCGTCAGAACAGGGTGTCGCGGACGCCCAACGGTCGATAGCCGGTACAGCCGAGCACCCCGCCGCCGCTCATGCCATCAGGCGAGACCCAGCCGGGCCCAGGAATCGCATCACCGGAAGTAGGGCGCGTAGGCGCCGAAAGGAACCTGGCCGGTGGGGCTGGACCTGACGGCGTCGGCAACCACCGACGGGATGGGAGCCCAGTGGGCGGGCATTGCGGCCGCCAGCGATGGCTTCAATATGTAGAGCAGGGCGAAGTTCACTATCCAGAGCGGCGGCGCCATCGACATGCCCACCTCCGAACTCACACCCCCCTTGGTATTCGTCACCAGTTGAGCGGCGCCCGACATCTGTTGCGAGGCAAAGCCGTAGACTGCCTGCACCGTGTACGCCGACCGGTACAGCGCGATCAGGGATTGTGTCGCACCGTTGTTCCGCATCCAGGTGCCCACAAACCCGCCGGGAGCGATCAACGAGTTCACCTGCCGCGTCGGCGCGTCCGCGTTGGCCGGACTCTCCAGCAATCCGCTGGTGTTCACGTAGAGCCCGTAGCTGGCCAGAACCGACGGCGTGAGGTGGCCGTCGACGTTGGAATAGAGGGGACGGCCGTTCGTGTTGGTGAGGATCCGGGCGCAGGCATCGATCACCTCGGCAGCGTCGCGGTTGCCGCCGACTCCGCCGCCGCTGACGAGGTCGCGATACTGCTGCTCCGCAGAGCGTCAGCCCTGCTGAGTCCTATCTGGCCGGCAATCTCGTCCGCCACCTGCTGACCGAGCGGCTCGTTGAGCTCACCCGGACCGGTCATCAGCGTCGGCGCCAGGCTCTCGTAGCCGGGCGCCCCGGCGAAGGGGATCGCGAATCCGGTGTCGACGGTGTCCGCCGCCGGTGCGCCGCCGGCCGTCTGGGTAGCTGCCAGGGAGAGAAGGCACGCCCCCAGCAACGCCAGTACCGAGATGGTTCCGCGGTGGCGGGTTGCCCCGCGTCGATGCCCCGGACCCGTTAACCCTATGCCGCGCATACGTCAACCTCCCAGAACACCATCGGGCGAGGCAACACAAGCTTGCGCACCAGTCAAACGCCGCGCCCGACGCTGTGTCAAGACCCGTGTCGACTCGCGCCGGTCGTATTCGTCGACTCGTTCGAGCCTGCGCGCGTTGGCCGCTCCGACGCGGCTGCCGCCCAATCCGGGGATCGGGGCAGCGGTGACGGCCCCGACCCCCGAACTCATATGTCGGAGTGTGGTTTACGCCGACAGGGAGGCGACACCGGCGACGGCGCCGACCACCGTCACGACGGCGGAAACGAGGCCGGCGACGGCGGCGATCTGACCGAGCTCGGTTGTGGACGAACCCATGAATTGCTCCTTCGAATTGGAATCGGCTTAGCGGGGAAGGTGTTCCGCCCCGCGAGTGTGGTGCGCGGCCCGACGAGGTTCACCGACGTGGACAGCCCGGAGGACAATCGTGCACCGGCAGGGGCTGTTGCACCTGCCGGTTGGAAGCATCCCGCGCGGCGAGAGGCGAACCCCGGAGCCTGACGAGACACATACGCAACCACCCGGGCTGCTGACGAATTCTTGATACGCGCGGTGGCGGTACCACCCCCTGCGCTCGCCCCAGGACACCTTGACTGATTTTTCGGCCAGGATTCGATCAGCCGTATCGACAACCCGCTGCTGTGCGAGGAGGACGGCTCCGTCTACCAGATGCGTCGCTGGTACCAGCAGTTCTACGTCGGCGTCGACGGCATCACCGACGAGATGGTCAAGCGGATCGAGTTCGAGATCGACACCACCCGATCCGGCAAGTACGGGGACGACGAGATGGCCGCGAACCGCGCTGCGAGAGCCGCCGATACGTGTCGGTTCCCAGGCGGAACCGCCGGCGGCCTGCTCGCGTCAAATCGGTGGGCCCCTTGTGAGGTCCGCAGACCAAGCGGCCGTACCTGGCGGCGGCCGCCCGACACGGAGGCTCGAGGTGAGGTGACGTGGGAGAACAGCTACGGGTCGACACCGACGCATTGCGCTCGCTCGCAGCGTCGTTGCGGGGCGAGGCCGATCGGATCGCGGGCCTCGACCCGGCCGGTCCGATCGACGCTGCGCTGCGTGCGATGCCCGGATCGTCGGTCGGTTCGGCAGCAGCTCGCGCGGGAGCTGAGCTGACCGAGGCGTATCGCGACACCGCCGAACGGCTCCGCGACATGGCCGCCGCCGCGGAGTCGAACCACCGCGCATACGACGCCGCCGAGCAGTCCTTCCGGCAGCAACTCGACACCAGGGCAGCAGAGATCTAGGTCGTCACCCAGCCAGTGGCGACGGGTGCCCCGAAGAGACTGCCCCACAGTACATCCGGCGCGAAGGTTGAATCGTACTCGTGGGCGTCGCTGGACCCTGTAATCGCGCCGCGAACTGGGCCGCCACCTGTTGCGCCATCCCACGGCACCCCTGTGCCTTGCCAATTCGCATGCAGCCCAGCATGGCCCGCCGGTGGCGAAAGCCCGGCCGTCCCGTCTCATCCGGCCTGTCCGTCGCGTCACGTTTCCGCAGGGAAGCGACTTGCGCGCAGCCGTGAGCCGTGAGCCGAGAGCCGAGAGCCGAGAGCCGAGAAGTGTGCGCTGGCTCGATGCGCATCGCTCGTGCTGCCGACATGCCCGTCACAGTGCCTCGCGACATCGTGGCATTCGAATAGCATCGAACTCCACCCAGAGACCCGAAGGAATCCCATGCGCCTGCGCGATACCCCAACCGTCGAGGTCACCGAACGTCTGGCATGCAGCCCGGAGCACGCCTGGGCTTTGATCACCGACATCGAACTCCCCACCCGCGCCGACGGCGAATTGCAGCGGGCGGAGTGGCTGGACGGGGCGACCGGGGTCGCCGTCGGCGCCCGTTTCCGCGGGTACAACGCCGACCCACAGATCGGAGAGTGGTACACCGAACCGGAGATCATCGAGGTCGAGGACGGTCGACGCTGGGTGTGGCGCGTGGGTCCGCCGCAAGCGCCACTGAGTATCTGGGGCTTCGAAGTCGACCCCGATGGTGACGGTGCCGTCGTCCGGCAGTGGGCGAAGGTCGGCACGGGGCGATCACCGCTCGCCGACTTCATCGATCAGCACCCGGACAAAGAAGGCAAGATTCTCGCCCGCCGGATGGCCGTGTGGCGAGCGGGCATGGAAGCCAACCTGGCCGTACTCAAGCAACTCGCCGGTTGAACGCCTGCGACACCGGGGCTGCCGCGATCAGCCACTCCCCGAGGCCCGTCAGCTAGCTCGGGCGCGCCCCTCCGACCCTCGTGCTCAGGCGACCGGGGACGCGCCGAGTCTCAGCGCCCGGAGGCTCTCCAGCCTGGCCAGGATCGGTGCCCGCCAGGCCCCGAGATCTTCGGGCCCGTTCTCGGCCCACAACTCGTGGAGTTCCGAGGTGTCGCTGTCAGCGATCGTGCGTTCGAGGGTCGCGAGGATCCACCCGCGCTGTTCCGCGGTCAACGACGCGGTGTAGGCGGCGGCGTCGATGCCGTCGAGTTGCGGGGGCACTGGGCGGAGACCGTGGGCCACCGCGACGACCTCGGCGAGCGCGATGGCGGCCTGCGCGTCGTCCACCTCGAGGTACTCCTCGTCGACGTGCCCGCTGTAGTCGTCGATGTCGAATTCACCCGCCCGAAGCGCCGCGAGCAGATCGCCTGCTCCGTCGTTCTCGAACGGTCCTGCACCCCAGGTCCCCACGCCTCGCTCCTTCCGACCCTCGGGCCGGTCGGCCCGTCGTGCCGACCCTACGGTCGGCCACCGACTACCAGCCGGTCGACCCGCCGGAGGTGGCCCCACCAACAGCTATCCTGTCCTCCAACAATCTTCGACCTGTACTGGCACCTTCGCGTCCCAGGCGGGCCACATCAACGGGGGCAGTCGTGGGCTACGCATCCTTCACCAACTGGCGGCGGCTGGAAGGCGACGCGGACCTCGTCTGGCACGCGTTCACCCACCCGGCGGAATCGGGAGTGTACGAGGCGCACAGGACGGAGACCGTGCTCTCCCCCGACTTCACGATGGCGGCCGGGCACGGCTGGAGCAGCAAGCACGGCGAGGAATGCGACTTCGACGTCGTCCGGTGGACCATCACCCGGCACGTGCCGAACGAGGTGTTCGAGTTCTCCGGCAAGCAGCGGGGCATCCGGCAGCACGTCGTGCTCACCATGGAACCCGCGGACGGCGGGCACATCGTGACCGAGACCATTCGCTTCCGCCCCGCGCTCGCAGGCAGTCCGGGCGCGCAACTGCTGTCCTGGCTGCTCCTGGCCATCGGTCTGCTGGCCAAGGTCGGCGACGACCGGGGCGAGAATCTCGATCTGCTCGAGCAGCACATCGCGGCCAGGTAGCGGGCGCCTGGTCCAGGGACGCGCGCCGGCACCGTCCAAGCCCGGGCCCTTTCGCGGCCTGAGCATCAATCCACCTTCTGAACTGGGGCGATGGCATGCCGCCCCACCCCGCCGGCACCGGCGATCGGCTGCCGCAGAAACGGGACATGCCGGGCGGAGTGTGTGGGAGGATCGCCGCACCGAATCGGAGGGAGAACCGTGAGTCGCACGATCATCCGAAGGGCCGGCATCGCCACCATCGTGCTGACGGCGGCCACCACGCTGAGTGGCTGCCTGGCCCCCGGCACGCCTCCTGGGTGGTCGAGCTACACCATCGAGCAGGGCGCGCACAGTGCGTCGGTAGACCGCCCCAGCGGCGCAACCGGCCCCCTCGCGGGCTGGATCAGCCCCGGCGGCGCGTCGCGGACCTACGATTTCGTGCTGACACCGACGGCGGAGTACGTGCTCACCTCCCCCACCCAGCCCGAGGACCAGTTCGACTGGAACAAGCTGCCCGGCTTCTCGGACTGCGGCGACTTCGATCTCGCGCGCAACGGCGCCATGTTCGGCTGGCGGTGGCGCACCGACACATCGCCCCGCGTCCTCGAACTCGTGCCGTACGCCAATGCCGACGGCGTGCATCAGTACCCGGACAGTGCGCTCGTCACGCTGTCCCACGACGACCTCGCGGCCAACCAGCCCCTGAGGTACTCGATCCAGATCGACGGTCCCCTCTACCGTTTCACCGTCGACGGCACCATCCGCGACCGGGTCATCCACGAGACGGCCACGCTTCCCCGGTTCTGCCCCGCCAACCCCACCGGCACCGGAAAGTGGTACTCCGGATTCTACTTCGGCGGCACGTCCACCTCCCCCTCGAAGATGTACGCCTACGTGCGCGAACCCAGTGACAATCCGGCGCCCGGCGGGGCCGAGGGGAACGGCTCGGTCGGCTCGTCCGGCTCGGCCATCGGAGGGATCGCCGACGGCCTCGAGCTTCGACGTCAGTAGTCGGGGACGGATCCGCAAACCATTCGATTCATTTCGACGTCCCGAACTTGCAACGTGTTCTAGGTTTGGGCCTACGGCCCAACCTCGCGGCCCTGCCAGGAAGGAATGACGATGCAGTTCAACCTCGCGGACGTCTTCGAGACCGTTGCCTCCGCCGTGCCCGATCGTGTCGCGTTGACCTACGAAGACCAGAACCTCACCTATGCGCAGGTCGACGCCGCCGCCAACAGGACAGCGCACCTGCTCGCGCAGGCCGGCATCTCCCGAAACGATCACGTGGCCCTGTTCCTGAAGAACAGCGTCGAGCACGTCACGAGCATCCTGGGGTTGATCAAGATCCGTGCGGTGCCGATCAACGTCAACTACCGGTACACGCCGGCCGAACTCGAGTACATCTTCACCAACTCCGACTCCGTCGCCGTTGTCGTCGAGCTCCCCGAACACCAGCGGGTTCTTGCCTCGCTCCTGGAGAGCTGCCCGACCCTTCGGACGGTGTTCGTCGTCGGGGACACCGTCGACGAACTCCGCGAGGCCGCCGAGGCTCGCGAGGTTTCCGTGATCGCGTTCGCCGATGCCGATCAGCTGTCGCCCGCCACCGACTTCGACTCCCGCTCGGGCGATGACCTGTACCTCCTCTACACCGGAGGCACCACGGGGTATCCGAAGGGCGTCATGTGGCGCCACGACGACTTCTTCCGCAAGCCGCTCTCCGGCGGAAACCCGTACGGCGCCGACGCCCGGCAGGATCTCGCCGAGGTCGCCGCCGCCGCGAAGGAGTTTCCCGAACTCGCGTTCCTCATCGCCGCGCCCCTCATGCACGGGGCGGCGATGTACTCGCTGTTCACCTTCTTCACCCTCGGCGCCCGCGTCGTCCTCAGGCGCGACTTCGACCCGCAGAAGGTGGTCGAATCTATCGAGAAGGATCGCGTGCAGGTGATCCTGATCGTCGGCGACGGGATGGGACTGCCACTGGTCGACGAGATGGAGCGCCGGCGCGGCGAGGTCGACCTCAGCTCACTCTTCTCGATCACCTCGGGTGGCGCGCTCTGGTCGACGAGCGTGCGCGATCGCATGCTGGCGGTGAAGCCGGACCTGCTGCTGCGCGACAACTTCGGCGCCTCGGAATCGGGCAACGACGGCGCCTTCACGATCGACGCGGCCGGCAATCTGCGAATGCCGCCTTCTCCCAACATGATCCTGGTAGACGAAAGCCTGAACGAGATTCCACCGGGATCGGACGACGTCGGCTACATCGCCCGTATCGGCAACGTCCCCCTCGGCTACTACAAGGACGAGGAGAAGACGGCCCGAACCTTCCCGACCCGGTCCGACGGAACCCGCATCTCGGTTCTGGGCGATATGGGCAGGGTCGAATCGGATGGCACCATCGTCTTCCTCGGCCGTGGTTCGCAGTGCATCAACACCGGCGGCGAGAAGGTCTTCGCCGAGGAGGTCGAGGCCGCGCTGCACGCGCACCCCACGATCGTCGACGCCCTCGTCGTGCCCGCGCCCGACGCACGAATGGGACAGCAGGTCGCGGCTGTCATCGCGACCTATCCCGGATCACCCGAACTCACCCTGAGCGAAGTTCAGGAACACTGCCGTAAGACGTTGGCCGGCTACAAGGTTCCGCGTTCGATCATTCTCGTCGACGAGGTCAAGCGAACCCCGGCAGGCAAAGCCGACTATCGCTGGGCCACGGATCTGGCGTCCCCGTAACCGACTCACCGGCAAAGCCCTTGAAGGCCGCCCCCTCCATCACGGGAAGGGGCGGCCTTCACGTTCGAACGACCAGCGCTGGAGCATCGGTGGACGCCCGCCGTCCCACCACCCACAGGGCGCCGGGGCGGCGAGTCAGACCCGGCAGCCGTAACCGAGCCGCGGAGAGGACGGCCGCCCGTCGACCAGGCGGCGCACCGATTCGGGTGGCGGAGTGCTCTCCCCCACCCACGGGGCGGCCACCGGCTCAGACGCCGAGGTCCGCAGCGGGACCACCCCCGCCCACCTGCCGGAGTCCGCGGACGGCTCCGGGGGCGGCGCGTCGCGCACCTTCACCGTCCAGCATCCCGGCTCGATGCGAAGCGCCATCGCAAGGGTCGCCGCGAGTTCCTTCTTCGTGTGGGTGCGCACCTCCGAGCTGCGACCGGGGATCAGCGAGTCGGACATCAGATCGAGGGCATGCACGGCGTCGCCCCCGTCGAGCTGGGCCAGCCGGCCACGCACCACGGCCGATCGGTAGTTGGCGGTGGAGTCGAAAAGGGTGTCCGCCACCACGATCCCGTCGAGCATCGTGACGGCCAGCGCCACCGGCGCACCGGCCGCGACGTGCCGCAGGGCACCCGCACCGGTCGACCCGTGCAGGACGATGCGGTCGCCGTCACGGGCGTAGAGCATGGGCACTACCCACGGTAATCCGTCCACCACCGTCGCGAGGGTGCCCACCGCCGCGGCGTCGAGCACCGAATCGAGGTCGGCTCGGTGACTGCCGGCGAGCTCGGGGTATCTCCTGATCTTCTCCATGCACCGAATCGTCCACATATTCCGGCATGCCCGGTAGATCCAGAACTGCATCAAACTGCCAGACCACTATTCTGTCCGTCGTGTCCCGTCACACCCACAACCCGAACCTTGCCTTGCGGTTGCCCCTCAGCGAGTCGCCGTTGCGGCACCGCATCGCGGAGGCGATCGTCGAGCAGATCCGATCGGGCCACCTCCACCCCGGCGACGCGCTCCCCTCGACGCGCACCCTGGCCACGGAACTCGCCGTGGCCAGGAGTTCCGTGGTCGACGCGTACGACGAACTCGCCGCGGCCGGGTACGTCGTCGCACGGTCCGGGTCCGGCACCCGGGTCGCGGCGGGCGCGGACTCCGCGGCCGCCGTGGGCGCCGCCTCCCACGTTCCGGCGGCGACTGCGGCCACCGCGACTGCCCGGGGACTCCGGCGACCGCCACCGACGTGGGATCTCACTCCCGGCCAACCGGATACGACCCTGATCTCCACCACCGACTGGCGCCGCGCCTGGCGGGCCGCCGCCGCCGCTCCCGTTCCGACAACTTCGGCGGGCCCCGGCGGGCACACCGAGCTTCGTCTCGCCCTCAGCGGCCACCTGCGCCGCACGCGCGGAATCGTCTCGAGCCCAGACGAATTGATCATCGTGCCGGGGGTGGCATCCGCCCTGCGTGCGCTCACCACGGCGGCCGGCCTCGCGGGCCGCGATGTTGCGTTCGAGGAACCGGGCTACGCCGAGGCGCGGCGGGCCCTCCGCCAGTCCGGCGCCCGGATGCGTTCCGTCGTTGTCGACACAGACGGCCTAGACCCGTCGTCTCTGTGGGACACCGATGCAGCCGTGTACTGCACTCCGGCACACCAGTATCCGCTCGGCGCACGCCTTCCCGTTCCCCGGCGCGCCCAGCTCGTCGCGGAGGCCGCCGAGTCCGGACGACTCCTCATCGAGGACGACTACGACGGCGAGTTCCGGTACGACGTGTCCGCTCTGCCCGCGATGCGCAGCATCGACGGCGGTCGCGACTGCGTGGCCTACATCGGCACGGCTTCGAAGGTCCTCACGCCCTCACTGCGACTGGCCTGGATGCTTCCGCCGTCCGCGCTGCGGGACCCGGTCGCCGAGGCGGTCACGCTCAGCGGCGAAACCGCCTGCGCGGTAACCGGACTCGCGTTCGCCCGGTTCATCGAGTCCGGCGCCCTCGCCCGGCACCTCGCCAGGGCGTCGCGCACCTACTCCGCTCGCCGGTCGGCCCTCGTCGGTGCACTCCGGCGGCACTACGACGGAGTCGATTTGTCCGGCGTCGAGGCGGGGCTGCATCTGGTGCTTCGCCTGCCCGACGGAAGCGACGATGCTGCCATCGCCACGGACCTCGGCCGTCGCGGGGTCACCCTGCCGTCGCTGTCCTCGTTCCTCGCCGACTCCCGGGGCCCACGCGGGCTGGTGTGCGGATACGCGCGCCTTCCGGAAACTCAGGCGGACGGGGTCACGGCGCTCATCGCCGACGTGACGCGGAGACACCTCGCATGAATCCGCTGTCGACGACTCGCGGCGGCCTCGACACCCGGCGGCGCCGGCTCACTTCGGGCGTACGGTCACCTCGACCGTGGCGGATCCCGGATCGGCGCTGATACCGACGACATCGAAGGTGCCCTTCGGTGTCACCGTGTACGTCGCGCCGGCGAGGTCGACTTCGTAGCCTCCGGGATACGCCGCCTTGGGCACGATCACCAGCGTGGGCTGGTCCCCGCCGGGACGGTAGCTCAGCCTCGTACCGACACCGCTCGTGCTGAGCGCGATCGGCACCCCCGCAATCCGCTGCGGATAAGCACTGACGGTCGACGCCATTGCGGCGCCGGGGAGCCCGTCGTCACCGAGGTTGCACCACCCGGACAGGCCCGTGCACCACACGAAGGCCATGGAACCGGCGGCATGGGCATCGATGCCCGCGGTGACCTCGTCGACGTAGCGACCGGCGTTGGGAGACTTCGGGTCACGCGTCCCCCACTCCCAGATCAACAGCGGCAGCCCGTGCTGCTTCGGATAGCGCACCACGGCGTCCCAGTACCTCTGGACAAATCCGCTGGCCGGCTCGTAGTCGCCACCCGACTCCATGGACAGGTCGTAGATGTGGGGCGCGTAGGCGATCTTCCGCTGCGGGTCGCGGATCTCGCCGAGGCGCGTGGGCTGGGCGAGGCTGCCGACACCGGCCCAGAAGGGCTCGACCAGCACCCAGTGCGTGGTGTCGACGGCGCGAATCCTGTCGGTGAGGTCCTGGTAGAGGGGTGTGAGTTCGTCGGCTTCGGCGGCGAGGGGGTCGATCACGCTGGCGCCCTGCGCGAGGGGGTCGAACAACGGTTCGTTGAACAGGTCGTAGCCGAACAGCGAGGGCTCGTCGTGAAAGCGTCCGGCGAACATCGCCCACAGGTCCAGGACCCGGCCACGCACCTCGGGATTGTCGTAGACCAGGCCCCAGGCGGCGAGGAACTCGAGGTCGCCGTGCTTGCCGAGAACGGAGGGACCGAGGTCCGCGGAACCGATTGCCGTGGAACCGAACTCGACGGAGCTCGTACCCGGTTGGCGCCCGGCACGGTCGAGCACCCACGTCGGGAAGTGATCGTTGAGGTCGGGTGTGACCATCAGATGGGCGTCCTCGGCCGCGCGGAAGACTCGCGCGAAAGCACTGAGGTAGGCCTCGTCGTACTCCCCGAAGGTCGGCTCCATGCACTCCCAATTGAACGGCACCCGCACCGCGTTGTAGCCGAGGGCCGCCATCTGCCGGAACTTCTCGGCTGCGCCGGAGAACGAGGTCGACCCGCACGAGTCGTCGGAGTACTCCCACCCCCGCAACAGCAGGGCACGGCCCTCGGGATCGGTTGGGTAGACAACGCCGTTCTCACCCGTGACCGTCGGCGGCGGCCCCGACTGCATCGGGGTGGCGGAGGCACTCGTTGCGTGTCCACCGACCACAAGAAGTGCCAACACGACGACGAAACTGAGCCACCTCACCAGAATGCGCTCCGTTCTCACGACCAACCGACCGCCGATTGTTTCGCGCACTGTACACGGATCGAGGACTGCACGGCCCACGGATCACGACGCCTTTTCGGCCGGCATTCCAACAATTGGTTGCGCATGCTTCAGGCTTTCGCCGGACAAGTTCTCAGCGACGAACCTCGCACTCGGAAATCGGCGGAGAATATGGGGCGCAACGAATTTCGCCGACAGAGCGGCAGGCGCTCACTTCCTTCCCTCCGTGGCGGCGCCAGCCGCGGAAAGGTCTACATCCGGCGGCCCCAGCGGTGCACTTCGCGGTCGCAGGCTAACGAACTGTTGCTCCCGGTCGACACACTGCTCGGACAGTCCTGTCCGCGGAGGGACGATCAGATGTCACGGGGGAATGAAATGGGCACACGGAACCGGCGAGTCCTGGCGATGACGGCGCTTGCTTGTGGAATCACGGCGGTTGCGGCTCCGACCGCCGGGGCGAATCCGCCCTCGGCACCGCCGGCACTGTCTTCGGGTTCCGCGGCGCCGGCGCTGCCGCCGCTACCTGGCGGTCTCACGGAGGGCGCGCTCACCGCCGCATTCGACGCCGGACTGCCCGTCGTGGAGGCCACCGGAACCCAGAAGCCGCCGTGGTACTCGAACCCGACGGTCTTCTACCGTGTCGTCACCGATCGCGGCGCTCTCGCGTCACCGTCCGCCAAGTTCGTGGTGTGGGGACAGCGACCCCCGGATTCGTTCGGCGCCCTCCCGACGGGGGTCGCCGGGCCGATCGCCACCTGGGATCCGCGCGGGACCGATCCGAACGTGCAGTGGTCGTTCGCCACCACGCCGACTCTGTGCGCAGCAACCTGCGCAGGTGTCGCGTACTTCAGTTTCGCTCGGTAGTAGATCAGCGAGGAGGTTCACATCGCTATTTGCCGGGTTTAGGCTCGAATGCGATCGGCCACGCGGGTAGCCGAAATCTGTGCGCGAATTCGACGATTGGCGTGTTCGACAGCCAGTGGAACGGGCGACGACGGCCGCTGGAGATGCGATCGCATCTCCAGCCGTCGAGCCCTCAGCGTCGCGAAGGAGCAACTCGTGAGTACCGACGTCCCCGAGTCACCCGACCAACCGAGCCCCGCCGCGTTCGACGCGCTGTACCGCGGCGACTTCGACACCTTCAAACGCGTTGTGCAGCGCGCCGGCGACGCGCAGCACACCGAGTTCGCGTTCGACCGGGTGCCGTGGGACATCGGCGAAGCCCAACCGGCGGTCCGCAACCTGGAGGCCGACGGTCAGTTCACCAGCGAGGTACTCGACATCGGCTGCGGCCCAGGAGAAAACGCGCTGTTCCTCACCGACCGCGGGTATCGGGTGTGCGGCCTCGACGCCGCACCGGCGGCAATCGGCATCGCCCGCGAACGCGCCCGGCAGCGCGGGCTGGAGCGGGCCGTCGAGCTCGACGTCGCCGACGCCACCGCCCTGACCGGCTACACCGACCGGTTCACCACCGTCATCGACAGCGCCCTGTACCACTGCTTCCCCGAGGACCAGCGCCACGGCTACGCCGCTGCACTGCACGGCGCCTGCCGCCCGCACGCCCGACTGCATCTGGTGTGCTTCTCCGACCAGGTCCCCGACGAGTTCCCCGGCCCCTTCCGCATCACCGAGGACAACCTTCGGGGCACCCTCGGCGATGCCGGATGGCTCGTCCGGCGGCTCGAACGCACCACGTACACCACTGCGATCACCCGAGCCGATCTGGCGCAGCAACCCACCTCGGCGCTGGCCGCCGTCGCCACCGAACTCGATTTCGACTCCCACGACCGTCTCCTCGCCCCGGCCTGGCTCGCCACGGCCGAACGTTCTTGACCGCCATGAACACGGTGGCACTCGAACTGGTGCCGCCGGAGCTGCAGGCGGGCACACGACGAGCCGTCGAGGAGATCGGGACCGCCGCCGAGCACTGCCGCAGCTCCGGCCTGGCCGACCGCGTGCGACACGTCATGATCCCCGGCCTCGTCGCCGAGGACCCCGACCGGCCCGTGCCACTGACACCACGGATGGACGTGCTGGACTTCTGGCAGGCAGTGCGACCGTCGTTCTGCGCCGTCTCGGGCCTGTGCACCCAGGTCACCGTCTTCCAGCGCGAGGATCAACTCACCGCCCGCGTACAGCGGTTGTGTGACGCCGGCATGGACGGCATCACGTTCGTCGGCAGGCCACACGGGCTGTCGGGCGCCGATGCTCCGGGCGTCTCCCCCGACGAGGCGGTGGCCCGATTCCGCCGGCAGCTCCCCCACCGCGGGGTGGTGCTGATACCCACCCGACGGGGCGAGCACGGCAGATTCGCGGGCAAATGCGACCGCGGCGCGACCTTCGCGCTCACCCAGTTGCTGTACTCCGAGCGGATCGTGGGATTTCTGCGGGAATTCGCGGCACACTGCGACCACCGTCCCGAGATCCTGCTGTCGTTCGGATTCGTCCCGGGCATGGAACGGCAGGTGCGCCTGATCGATTGGCTCATCCGTGATTCGGGGAACGAGCTGGTCCGTGAGGAGCGGGAGTTCGTCGCACACACGGCGGCCGGCTCGTCGCGGCAGCGTCGACGCGACCTTGTCGACCTGTTCCGGCGTGTCGTCGACGGCGTAGGCGATCTCGGCTTTCCGTTGAGCGTGCATCTCGAGGCGCCCTACGGCGTCTCCGGGGCCGCCTGCGAGACCTTCGCCGCGATGCTCGACCACTGGTCACCGCACGCGCCGACGAGTCCGTAGAACCGGGCGGAACCTGATCGCCTCACGTAGATTCGAGTGCTCCCGACCCAACCGGGATTCCACCTCTGCCCGTCGGGATCCGAGCACACGCACATCGACGTCGAGACTCGCCGCCCTGCTCCGTACTAGGGGTGAGGCGGCACCACCAGAGCCCGCCACGAACGAATGGAGACGGACATGAAGTACCTGCTGATCATGCAGATCGACAGCGACGTGCTCGAAGCCCTGACGAAGGAGGAGATGGCGGCGGTCCAGAAGGGCCACGGCGCCTTCATGGACGAGACCCGGGAATCCGGCGAGTTCATCGGAACCCAGGCCCTCGGCGCCCTCGGTCAGGGCGCGCTGATCCGAGTCGAGGACGGCGCCCAGCGGGTGGTCACCGACGGCCCCTACGCCGAAGCGAAGGAGTTCATGGGCGGCTACTACATGGTGGACGTCGAGTCGAAGGAGCGGGCGATCGAGCTCGCCCGGAGCCTGCCCGACGCGTCGATCCCCGGCCTGGCCGTCGAGGTGCGACCGATCATGTTCGAGGCGGGGTTCGACTTCTGAACCCGTCGACGCCCGTCGAGGACGTGCTGCGCGAGTCCGCGCCGCGCGTCCTCGGTGCGTTGCTGCGCCGCTACCCCCGGCAGTTCGACGACTGCGAGGAGGCGGTGCAGGAGGCGCTGATCGCCGCCGTCACGACCTGGGCCGACGCCGGTGTCCCGCCCGACCCGGCCGGCTGGCTCGTGACGACCGCGCACCGTCGACTCGTCGACGGGTGGCGGTCCACGACCGCGCGCCGCCGCCGCGAGGTGGCCGCCGCGGTGGCGCACCCACGAGACGCACTGCTCAGCCCGGCCGCGGACGTGGTGGCCGACGGCGACGACGACAGCGTCCTCAATCTGATGGTGTTGTGCTGTCATCCGGCGCTCACGGCACCGTCACAGGTCGCGCTCACCCTCCGCGCGGTCGGCGGGCTCCGCACGGCGCAGATCGCGCGGGCGTTCGTGGTCCCGGAATCGACGATGGCCCAACGGATCAGCCGTGCCAAGGCGACGGTCCGGAAGGCCGGCGCCACCTTCTCCTCGCCGAGCGCAGCGGAGCTGCCTGCCCGGCTGCGGGCCGTGCTCGCGGTGCTCTACCTGATCTTCACGGAGGGCCACACCGCGACCGACGGCGACCTGCTCCGGGATCCCGCGCTCACGTCCGAGGCGATCCGCCTGACCCGGGTCCTGCACCAGTTGCTCCCTCGCGAACGTGAGGTGGCCGGGGCACTCGCGTTGATGCTGCTCACCGACGCCCGGAGCCCGGCGCGCCTGGACGCCGACGGTGCGATCGTGCCGCTCGACGAGCAGGACCGCTCGGCGTGGGACCGCGCCCTCATCGCGGAGGGCGTCGAGCTCGTCACCCGTGCGCTGTCCGGGTCGCCGGGCGGGCCGTACCAGCTGCAGGCGGCGATCGCGGCGCTGCACGCGGAGGCACCGTCCACCGACCGGACCGACTGGCCGCAGATCCTCGCCCTCTACAAGATCCTCGACCGGATCGCGCCGAACCCGTCCGTGACGATCAATCGCGCGGTCGCGACCGCGATGGTGCACGGGCCGCAGTCGGGTCTCGACCTGCTCGACGAGGCACCCGTCGCCGATCATCCGCGGGCGGACATGGTGCGGGCGCATCTGTACGAGCGGATGGGGGACGTCGAGGAGGCACGCGCCCGGTACCTCGCCGCCGCGCAGCAGACGCTCAGCCGGGCGGAGCAGGACTATCTCCGGCGGCGTGCCGCGGGGCTCGCGAGCCGATAGCGGCACACACGACTCCGCGCGAAGTGTCGAGGACGCGCCGTCGGATCCGTACTCCGGGTGTGACCAGCCGAACCCGCACCCAGGAGGACCTCGTGACGACCGCACCCGCAGAGACCACGCCCACCCCGGACCGGCCGCCGCGGCCCACCCCCCGTCAGTGGGCGGCGCTCGGGGTGCTGGTCGTGCCGACGCTGATCATCGCGCTCGACCTGAACGTCCTGTTCCTCGCCCTCCCCCAGCTCGAGGTCGACCTGCACCCGTCCGCGTCGGCCGAGCTGTGGATCACCGACATCTACGGTTTCGTCCTGGCCGGGCTGCTCATCACCATGGGCTCGCTGGGAGACCGGGTCGGGCGGCGGCGCCTGCTCATGGTCGGTGCGGCCGGGTTCGCGGCGGCATCCGTGCTCGCGGCCTACGCAACCGACCCGGCGGTGCTGATCGCCGCCCGCGCCCTGATGGGGGTCTGCGCCGCGACGCTGATGCCGTCCACCCTCGGCCTCATCGCCGAGGTCTTCCCCGACGAGCAGCAACGCGCCCGCGCGATCGCCACGTGGGCAACCTGTCAGTTCGCCGGGGCCGCCTTCG
The DNA here is from genome assembly GCF_042754225.1 of Rhodococcus sp. NPDC059234. Taxonomy (NCBI): domain Bacteria; kingdom Bacillati; phylum Actinomycetota; class Actinomycetes; order Mycobacteriales; family Nocardiaceae; genus Rhodococcus; species Rhodococcus sp. NPDC059234. The sequence continues at coordinate 2,827 of NZ_JBHZAH010000011.1, read as the reverse complement.
GCCCGGTGCTCGGCGGGATCCTCCTCGACCACTTCTGGTGGGGGTCGGTGTTCCTCCTGAACGTCCCTGTCGTCGCGATACTCCTGGTGGCCGCTCCTGCCCTGCTCCCCGAGACCGGCCGGCGGGTCACGGGCCGGATCGCTCCCGTGGACGTCGCGACGTCCCTGCTGTCGATCCTCGCCCTGGTGTACGCGATCAAGTCGGGCTTCCTCGAGCACCGCCCCGCGGCTGCGGTGGCGGCGACTGTCGTCGGCCTTGCCGCGGGCGCACTGTTCGTTCACCGCCAGCTCCGGGCGGCCGATCCGATGCTCGACGTACGGCTGCTCGGCCGCCGCGACGTCCGTGCCGTGATCGTCGCCCTCGTCCTCGCCGGCGTGGTCCTGGCCGGCGTCGGCTTCCAGGTCACCCAGTACCTGCAGGTCGTGATCGGCCTGTCCCCGTCGACGGCGGCGCTCTACTTCGTGCCGATGGGTCTGGGTGTCGCGGCGGGCACGATGCTCAGCCCGCTGCTCAGCGCGCGGGTGGCACCGCGTATCGCGATCGCGGGCGGGCTGCTGCTCTCCGCCGCGGGATCCGCCTGTCTGTTCCTGGTCTCCACCCACGGGGTGGCGGCGGCACTGGTCGCGATCACGCTCCTCGGCTTCGGCACCGGGCCGCTGTTCGCCTGCGGCACCGCACTGATCATCGGCTCCGTCGCCGTCGAGCGGGCGGGCTCGGCGGCCTCGCTGTCCGAAACCGCCAACAGTCTCGGCGGCACCCTCGGGATCGCGCTGCTCGGCACGCTCGCCGGCGTCGTCTCTGCGCGGTCGACTGCCGCCGCGCCGGACGCGTTCGTCGCCGGAGTCCACGCGGTGGGCATCGCCGGTGCAGTGCTCCTCGGGGCCTTGGCCCTGTCCCTGCCCCGCCTGACGCGACGCTGACGTCTGGTCCTGGCCACGGCCAGGACCCGCCGCGTGTTCGCGCTGTCCGCGTGAGGGTCATCAAGATCACCTCCCGCTGCGCGGACACGACCGTGGCGACGTGGCCTTCCTCACTCGTAGCGTTCACTACAAACCTGAAGGATGAGGAGTTCGTTGATGGGCAAGCGCGAAGTACCGCCGGTCACACCCGCACACGACATCACGGTCGATCTGCTGGTGGTCGGCGCCGGCACCGGCATGGCGGCCGCTCTGACCGCGCACGAGAAGGGCCTGTCGACCCTGATCGTCGAGAAGACGAAGTACGTGGGCGGGTCGACGGCCCGCTCCGGCGGCGCGTTCTGGATCCCGGACAACCCGATCCTGCGGGAGGCGGGCGCCGGCGACAGCCCCGCGAAGGCGGAGACCTACGTGCAGGCGGTGGTCGGCGACTCCGCGCCCGCCGAACGCGGCCGGGCCTTCCTCGAGCACGGCGCCGCCACGGTGGAGATGCTCAGCCGCACCACCCCCATGAAGTTCTTCTGGGCCGAGGGCTACTCCGACTACCACCCCGAACAGCCCGGCGGATCCGCGGCGGGGCGCACCTGTGAGTGCAAGCCGTTCAACGCCTCGGTGCTGGCGGGCGAGCGGGGCCGGCTGCGGCCCGGCGTGATGGAGGCACCGGTCCCGATGCCGACCACCGGCGCCGACTACAAGTGGATGAACCTGGTGGCCAAGGTCCCGACCAAGGGCATCCCGCGCATCCTCAAGCGCGTCGCCCAGGGCATCGGCGGGCTCGCGCTCCGCCGCGAGTACATGGCCGGCGGTCAGGCGCTCGCGGCCGGCATGTTCGCCGGCGTGGTGCGCGCCGGCATCCCGGTGTGGACCGAGACGTCCCTCGTGCGTCTGGTCACCGAGGGCGACAAGGTCACCGGCGCCGTCGTGGAGCAGGGTGGCCGCGAGTTCACGGTGACCGCCACGCGCGGCGTCGTGCTGGCCGCGGGCGGCTTCGACCACGACATGGACATGCGCCACAAGTTCCAGTCGGAGAACCTCGCCGACCACGAGAGCCTCGGCGCGGAGGGCAACACCGGCGACGCGATCCGGATCGCACAGCAGGAAGTCGACGCCGGCATCACCCTGATGGACCAGTCCTGGTGGTTCCCGGCGATCGCGGCGCTGCCGGGCGGCACACCGTCGGTCATGCTCGCCGAGCGGGCGCTGCCCGGATCGTTCATCGTCGATCAGACCGGCAAACGATTCGTCAACGAGGCGAAGGACTACATGTCCTTCGGGCAGCTCGTCCTCGACCGCGAGCGGGCCGGCGAACCGATCGAGTCCATGTGGATCGTCTTCGACCAGACGTACCGCAACAGCTACATCATGGCCGGCGCACTGTTCCCGCGGCAGCCGCTGCCGCAGGCCTGGTACGACGCCGGGATCGCCCACCGCGCCTCCGATCCGGCCGAACTCGCACGCGCGATCGGCCTGCCGGAGGAGGCGTTCGCCGACACCTTCCGCCGGTTCAACGAGGCCGCGGCCGCCGGCACCGACCCCGACTTCCAGCGCGGCGCGAGTGCCTACGACCGCTACTACGGTGACCCGACCGTCTCGCCGAACCCGAACCTGCGGCCCCTCGAGAAGGGCCCGTACTTCGCGGTGAAGATGACCCTGAGCGACCTCGGGACCTGCGGCGGCGTCACGGCCGACGAGCGCGGCCGTGTGCTGCGCGAGGACGGCAGCGCGGTGACCGGGCTCTACGCCATCGGCAACACCGCGGGCAACGCCTTCGGCAAGGTCTACCCCGGCGCCGGGGCCACCATCGGCCAGGGACTCGTGTACGGGTACATCGTGGCGCTCGACGCCGCGAACCAGGCGCGCTGACCACGCGCCACCTGCACACCCCAGTAGCCGACCGCGCCGCGAACAGC
>NZ_JBHZAH010000010.1:0-69398 GCF_042754225.1 Rhodococcus sp. NPDC059234 | reverse complement strand
CGTGCGGCGCCGCTCGTCGCCGGCGCTCTCAGCTACGCAACACCGTCAGCATCAGCATCTGCATCTGCCCGCGGGCCCGAGCGCCGGTGTCGAAGTGCAGCAGGCGGCCGACGTCGAGGGTCAGACCCAGTGCGCCGTGAACCAGGAATCTCGCCTCGACCGCAGACAGTTCCGGCTGCACGGCGACGAGCAGGTGCACCCACTCCTCCACGTGCAGGCGCTGCACGTTGCGAAGGTCGGTGCGATCGCTGCTGGGCAGGTTCCCGATCTCCGCGAAGTAGACCGTCGGCACCTCGGGGTGGCTGAAGGCGAGATCGATATAGGACTCGGCGAGCCTGCCCAGCGCCTCCGCCGGGTCGGTGGACGCGCTCAGCGCCGCCGCCGTGGCCACTGCCAGGCGATCGGACGCACGGTGGAACGCAGCCACGAGAAGGTCTGCCTTGCTGGGGAAGTGGCGATAGACGCTGGAGGCGTTGATCCCTGCGGCCGCGCCGATCTCCTCGATGGTCGACTCGTGGTAGCCACGCGCGTTGAAGATCTTCATCGCCTCTCCGAGCAGCACCTCCCGCTTGGAGGTGACCGCGAGTCCGCGAGGTGCTGCCGGATCGTCGAGCATCGACCGCGCGGGTGCTGCCCCGGCGAGGTCGCAGCGGAGCACCCGCCAGGCCGTCGGCAGGAGCAGTTTCTCGATGCGCTTGGTGGCCAGCGTGGACCGGTGTGCGGTGACGCTGCCGACGACGCTGAGGGCGGCGGTGGCGAGCACCCCCGCATCCCGATCGTCGAGTTCGGGGCGGAGGCGGCGCAGGGGCTGCGAGAGGGTCAGGTTCAGGGCTGCGAAGTCGGCGCGCATCCGGTCGCGGTCGGGGGGGTGCAGATAGCGACCCTCCCAGCGGTACAGGCCGCCGGTGCGGCGGTGCTCCACGGTGGTCGCGATCAGGGCCCGCAGCACCCGGTCGAGCTGCTCCTCGTCGGAGCCCGCGTCCGCGGCGGCATTCTCGGCGGTGAGGCGAAGCTGGCCCGCCGTGCTGAGTGCGGCCTGCACGAGCAGGGCGTACTTGTTCGGAAAGTGCCGGTACAGCGCCGGGCCGGAAATGCCCAGAGTGGCGGCGATCTCGTCGACTCCGACGGCGTGATAGCCGCGTTCGCTGAAGGCCTGCGCGGCGACGAGTGCGATCTGTGCCTTGCGGTTTTTCGGCCTCTTCCGCGTCGGCGCGGACTCCGGAACCGACCGGCCGCGGGTCGATTGGGTCATCGGCTTCTCCTGACGTCTCTTCGCGCAGATCTTAACCGAGCCTCGGACTTCCCGACGCGGATGCGGTTCGATCGGATCCGATTCGATTCTCGAATTGCCCGTCAAACAACGGTAATTCGAGAAGTGTTACCCGAGGTGGGGCTTGACACCGGGTGTGCGGTCCATGAAAGTTAACCCAGGTTCTCGCGGTGTGACCGCTGTCACGCGGTTGATCGCGAACGACTCGCAATCCTGCCCCGGTCGAAGGGGAGCCGTGTTCGAATGCCTGCCGGTCAGGAAGGAAGTCCCGACGTGTTGAGGACGCTGTCCGCCGAGTCGCTCGGCCTGGACCATCCGATCGCCGCGAGCGGAGCGCTGCGATGACCGGCACCCGCGAATCCGTGCAGGGATTCCGCGCCGATGTGACCGACGGTGTCCTTCGCATCACCTTCGTGCGACCGGAGCGGATGAACGCCCTCGATCTCGCCTCGATGAGTGCTCTCGGCGACCTGCTGACCGGTCGGGCCGCGGAACGGGACGTCCGGGTGGTGGTGGTCTCGGGCGAGGGCGGCGCCTTCTGTACGGGCGCAGACCTGATGGCCGCGTCGGACGGCCCCGAGGCGGATCCTCGCACCGTGATGGAGGCGGCCAACCGTGTCGTCCGGGCGATCCTCGCCCTGCCGGTACCGGTCGTCGCCCAGGTGGACGGGCCCGCCGCGGGGGTCGGTGCATCCATTGCGATCGCGGCAGATCTCGCGTTCGCCGCACCGAAGGCCTACTTCCTGCTGGCATTCGTCAACGTCGGACTGATGCCGGACGGCGGATCGAGCCTGCTGGTGCCCGCGGCAGTGGGTAGGGCACGCGCCAGTGAGATGGCGCTGCTTGGCACCCGGCTCGGCGCCGAGGACGCGGCCGCGGCCGGACTGATCGCCCGCGTGCTGCCGGCGGACGACCTGGCCGCACACGTCGACGCCGTCGCGGCGAGGCTGGCCGCGGGACCGCGGCGGGCGATCGAGCTGACCAAGCGGTCGTTGACCGCAGCGACCCTCGCCCGGATCGACGAGGCGCTCGAGTTCGAGACCGATGGACAAGCAGAACTGTTGGCGGCGGACGACTTCCGGGAAGGCGTCGCCGCGATGCTCGGCCGGCGGCGACCGGTGTTCGGGTCGTGAGCCGCGGCCTCAGCGCCCTTCGGGCAGCGTCCTCCGGCGCCGTGTGACCCGCCCGGATCCCGCCGTCCCGATTTTGCGAATTCTTGTTAACAAAACTGCCGCGGATCGGCCTCTCGGTTGCCATACTTGGCGCATCCGGAAGGTCGGCCGCCGCGCCGACAGTCAGTCTCCGTACAGGGAAGGACCAACACCGATGTCGCCCGATCCTCTCGCGCAGCCGCTGCTCTCTCGCCGGAACCACTGGAACAACCAGGTCGCCACGCACGCGGCAATGCGCCCCGATGCCACCGCGCTCCGCTTCCAGGGCGCGACCACCACCTGGTCCGCACTACATTCGCGGTCAGAGGCGCTGGCCGACGCCCTGTCCCGGCGCGGGGTCGGGTTCGGCGACCGCGTGCTGCTGCTCATGCTCAACCGGCCGGAGTTCCTCGAGGCCGTCCTCGCCGTGAACGCGCTCGGCGCCATCGCTGTGCCCGTCAATTTTCGGTTGACCCCGCCGGAGATAGCCTTCATCGTCACCGACAGCGGGGCCACGACGGTGGTCACCGACGTTCCTCTGTCGCCGCTCGTCGCGGCGGTCCGTCAGCAGGTGCCCGCGCTGAGCCAAGCAGTGGTGGTCGGGCAGGAGGGCGGCGACGGCGTCCTGGGCTACGAGGAACTCCTCGCAGAGCAGGGAGATCCGCACGCGGCAGTAGACCTGCCCGAGGACACCCCGGCGTTGATCATGTACACCTCGGGAACCACCGGGAGGCCCAAGGGGGCGGTGCTCTCGCACGCGAACCTGCAGGCGCAGGCGCTGACCTGTATCCGGGCGTTGCGGATGGACCGCGGCGACGACGTCGGTTTCTGCGCTTCTCCGATGTTCCACATCGCCGCGCTCGGTTCGATGGCACCGAGCCTGGTGCTGGGTGTTCCGACCGTGATCCACCCGCTGGGCGCCTTCGATCCGGCGGAACTGCTCGATGTCTGGGAGTCCGAGCGGGTCACCACTGCCTTCCTTGTTCCGGTGCAGTGGCAGGCCGTGTGTGCGGAACCGACAGTGCGGCAGCGTGATCTGGCGCTGCGAGTGATCAGCTGGGGTGCTGCACCGGCCTCGGACGTGGTGCTGCGCGCAATGGCCGACACCTTCCCCGACGCGCTGAACGTCGCGGTGTTCGGGCAGACCGAGATGTCGCCGATCACCTGCGTGCTCGACGGCGAGGATGCGCTGCGGAAGCTGGGCTCGGTAGGCAAGGTCATCCCGACGATCCAGGCGCGCATCGTCGACGACGAGATGAACGACGTCCCGGTGGGGACGGTCGGCGAGATCGTCTACCGCGGTCCGACGATGATGAGCGGCTACTGGCGCAATCCCGCGGCCACCGGCGACGCGTTCGCCGGCGGGTGGTTCCACTCCGGTGACCTGGTTCGCCAGGACGAGGAGGGATTCGTGTTCGTGGTCGATCGCAAGAAGGACATGATCATCTCGGGCGGCGAGAACATCTACTGCGCCGAGGTCGAGAATGCCCTCTTCAGTCACCCGAAGGTGTTGGAGGCGGCGGTGATCGGACGCCCGGACCCGAAATGGGGCGAGGTTCCGGTGGCCGTGGTGGCACTGCAGGGCGAGGATCTGACCCTCGACGAGTTGTCGGCCTTCCTCGACGATCGGCTCGCCCGGTACAAGCACCCGAAGGAACTCGTCGTCGTCGACGCGTTGCCGCGCAACGCGAGTGGCAAGGTCGTCAAATGGGAGCTTCGCAAGGATCACGGATCGCTGACCGTCACCGCGGGCTGAGCGCATCCGGTGCGTCGGACCGTTCACTCCACGGTCCGGCGCACCGGATGGGCTGGACCGAGAGTCGGGCAAAGATTGATTAATGCCTGAGTGATTCGCTGGAAAGCGCACATCACGCCCGAAATTTCGCATGCCGCATTGATGCGAATATTCGTTCACATAATGCTTGTGATGGTCGACGTGCTGTGAGACGCTTCACGCAGTCGGCCGAGCATCGGGGCGAGACAGTTGTCGTATCGCACGGGGGGAGCGCGAGGGTGACATACGAGTTGCCGGTAGCCAAGGGGCCGGTTCGCGACGTCGCGAACCAGGGCGGCTACCTGATCGGCTTCGCGGTGATGTCACTGGTGGCACTCGTCCGGGTGGTGCTGCGCCGCAGGCTGTCGCTGAGCGAGACCGTCAACCAGACGTTGTTCATCGGACGGGTCAGCACCGGTCCCTCGCTGCTGCTGATGATCCCGATCGGTGTGTTCATCGCGGTCTCCGTCGGCGAACTCGCCGGCCGGATCGGGGCGGGTGGCTACTCCGGGGCCGTGGTCGCCTTCATCATCGTCGGTCAGGCCGCAGCGCTGGTGTGCGCGCTGATGATGGCGGGCGTCGCGGGCTCGGCGATCTGTACCGACCTGGGTTCGCGCAAGATTCGCGAGGAGGTCGACGCCATGGAGGTGATGGGCATCGACGTCATCGAGCGTCTCGTGGCACCGCGACTGGTCGCCGCGGTGATCGTTTCCCTCGCGCTCTGCTCGATGGTCACCTTCGGCGGCGTCATGGCCTGCTACCTCTATCACATTTACGTCCAACACCTTCCGGCCGGAACCTTCATGGCCACCTTCAGCCAGTACGGGCGGATGTCCGACTTCGTCATGGCGCTCGTGAAGGCCGCCATCTTCGGCCTCACCTCGACGCTGGTCGCCACCTTCAAGGGCCTGCACACCAAGGGTGGCCCGCGTGGCGTCGCCGACGCGGTCAACGAGGCTGTCGTGATCGCCTTCGCCCTCGTCTTCATCGTCAACACCGCGCTGTCCGCGCTCTACACCGTGATCGTGCCCGCGGTCGGGGCCTACTGATGGTCGGCTTCGACACGACGCACCGGGTGCGCCACCGCGCGGCGGCTCCGGTTCGAGCCGCCTACGGCGGACTCGTCGACGTCGGCAAGCACGTCACCTTCTACGGGCGCACCGTCGCGTCGATTCCGTTCGCACTCGTCAGGTACCGCAGGCACGTGCTCGACCAGATCAGCGAGGTCAGCTTCGGCACCAACTCGCTGCTCTCCGGCGGCGGCACCATCGGCATCGTGTTCGCCATGTCCCTCGCGGCGGCCATGATGCTCGGCGTCGAGACTCAGCGCGGACTCGAACTCGTCGGCATGACCACGATGTCGGGCATGCTCTCGGCGATCGCGAACACCCGCGAGCTCGCGCCCGTGGTGGTGGCGATCGCGTTGGCAGCCAAGGTCGGAACCGGATTCACCGCGCAGATCGGCGCCATGCGGATCTCCGACGAGATCGATGCCCTGGACGCGATGGCGATCCGTTCGATCCCGTTCCTGGCGGGCACCCGGGTGTTGGCCGCGATGGTCTGCGTCATCCCGATCTACATGGTCGGACTGCTCGCCAGCTACCTGTCGACGCGGCTGGTCATCGTCTTCTTCGGAGGCGCGTCCGCGGGCACCTACGACTACTTCTTCCACCTCGCGCTGTCACCCCAGGACCTGGTCTACTCGGCACTCAAGGCGGTCGTGTTCGCCGCGGTTGTCTCGCTGGTGCACTGCGCGTACGGCTACTACGCCGCGGGCGGGCCTGCGGGTGTCGGGCAAGCCGCCGGTCGCGCGCTACGCACGGCGATTCTCGCGATCGGTGTCCTGGACGTGCTGATGACATTCGCGCTGTGGGGGCTGGTCCCGGAGATCCCGGGGCTGGGTGTCTGAGATGGACCAGTTCACGGGACGCTCGAGGGCGCGGCTCGCGTTCAGGGGCGCGTTGGCGGTGCTGGTCGGCTTCGTCGTCGCGGTCGTGATGGTGATGCGCGGATCGGGCAACCTGCACCGCAACCCGGAGGTGATCGTCGCGATCCCCGCCTCCGCCGGCCTGATCACGGCGGAGGCGCCGGTGCGGTACTCGGGCGTCAACATCGGCCGGATTGCCGGAATCGACTCGGGAACGACCTCCTCCGTGGTCCGGCTGCAGATCGACTCGGACTCGATCGGGCAGGTGCCGTCCGACGTGCTGGTGCGGGTGGTCCCGCGAACCTTCTTCGGGGACATCTACATCCAGCTGGTGGATGCGCCGAACGCCAGCTCGTCGGTGCCGTTGACGGACGGCGACACCATCGGGGTGGACACCGGTCCGGATGCCGTGGCGCTGTACGGGGTCTACAAGAAGATGGTCGACCTGCTCGACCACATGCAGCCGCAGAAGATGCAGACCGCGCTCACTGCGCTCGGCAAGGCGCTCGACGGTCGTGGCGAGAAGATCGGCCGGATCGTGGACCGGCTCGGGTCGGCGTCGCAGACGCTGGCACCGTCCGCGCAGCGGCTCCTCGACAGCACACCGGAGTTCCGAACGGTGATGTCGGCTCTGGACACTGCGACGCCGGACGTGCTCGCCACCCTCACGGCCGCGACCTCGGTGTCGCAGAGCATGGTCGAGCACGGCAGCCAGCTGACCGCGATGTTCGGTGCGGCAGCGAGTTTCGCGTCGGTCACGGCCGCGTTCGTCGGGGAGCAGCGTGACCGGATCATCACCGTGACCGACTCGACCGGCAAGATCCTCGCGACCACGGCGGCGAACACCTCGGGCCTGGTGGACACGCTCGCAGGGGCGGAGTCGTTCGGTGCCGCGGGCGCACGGGTGTTCGCGACCGGCAAGTTCAACATCACCGCGGTGCCGTCGTTCGCGGGTCCGCTCCCGTACACGGGCGCCGACTGCCCGCACTACGGCGCGGAGTACGGCGCGGACTGCGGAGGGGGACAGCCGCAGTCGGCGCCGCAGTCCGGACCGACACCGCAGGCCCTGGTGCCCGCGTCCGTCGGACGGTCCGGAGTGGTCGACGGCAACCGCGAGGCCCCCGTACTGACGATGCTCGAGGCGGAACTCGGCCGCACACCTGCGGGCGTGGCGGCGCCGAACCCGGCGACCACCGTCATGCTCGGGCCGATGATCCGCGGCAGTGAGGTGAGCGTGCGATGAAGATGGGTTGGGTTCCGGTCGCGAAGGCGATCGGGTTCTGCGTGACCGGCGTGCTGTGCGCCTCCTTCGTGGCGAACACGCTGTCGGTCCCGGTCCGGGGTGACACCGACGAGTACACGGTCGAGTTCGCCGACGTGGAGGGACTGGGCCCCGGCAACGCGGTCACCGTGGCGGGCGTGCGGGTGGGCCGCGTCGACTCGATCGCGTTCGCCGACGCGGGCGGCGGAACGAGCAAGGCCGTGGTGGGCATCGAGATCGAGTCCGGTCACACGCTGTCTCGGAACGTGACGGCGGCGGTTCGGTACGGTGACATGCTCGGAGCCCGCTACATCGCGCTGACCCAGCCTGCCGGCGCGGCAATCGAGAACACGGCGGCCGGACTGCCGATGGCGACGCTGAACCCGGGCGGGGTGATCCCGATCGCGCAGACCACCCCGCCGGTCGACCTGACCGCCTTGATGAACGGCTTCCGGCCGCTGTTCGACGCGTTGGCGCCGGACCAGGTCAACACACTCACCCGTGGATTCGTCGAAACCTTCAGTGGCAAGGGACAGACGATCGCCACCCTGCTCTCGCAGATCGGCTCGCTGAGTACCGGCCTCGCCGACCGACAGGACGTGCTCGAGCGACTCGTCGGCAACCTGGCCTCGCTGCTCGGCTCGGTGAACGCCAGGGCGCCTCAGCTCGAACAGTTGCTCGCCGGTCTCAGCGGGCTGACGACCACCATCGCCGGCAACAGCGCCCAACTCGTCGCACTGCTCGGCGACGGAAACAGAGCGGTCGCGCAGTTGGCGCAGTCCATGGCTCGCTCGAACGGTGCCGTCGGCAAGACGGTGACCGACCTGAAGTCGGTGACCGACAGCTGGGTCGCCAGTACCGACGAGTTCAACGCCTTCGTCGCCAAGATGCCGGAGTTCGGGGCCACGATCAACCGAATGGGCAGCTACGGCGGTTTCGTCAACCTCTACCTGTGCAACTTCACCCTGAAGGCGGGCACCGTGGAAGCGAACATCTTCGGTCCGACGCACTCGCCGGTGTGCTCATGATGTTCCTGGTCAAGCTCATCGACGTCGTCGTCGGCATGGCGACGTTCCTGTTCAAGGGGGACCGGCGACCGAACAGCGGCACCCCGATGGCTCTCGGCGCGCTCGGGATCGTCGTGTTGGTGGCCGGGCTCGGGGTCGCGATCGGCGCACCGAAGGCGTGGTACCAGATCCGGACCAGTCCGTACGTCGCGGAACTCGAGAACGCCAGCGGGCTCTCGGACGGTGACCCGGTGTACGTGGCCGGGGTGCCGGCGGGCCGGGTGGAAGGGATCGAGCTGGCTGGCGATCACGTGCGGGTCGACTTCCGGCTGGACAACGGGCAGCGGCTCGGGAACCAGACCACCGCGACGGTGCGACTCGAGACGGTGCTCGGCAAGCGCTACCTGGAGGTGGTACCCGCGGGAGTCGTGTTCGACGGCAACGTGATTCCACGCTCACGCACCACCGTTCCGTACAGCCTCGACGAGGTCAGCCGTGATGCGACGACGGCCGCGGCGGGCGTGGACCTCGAGTCGATGCAGGCGATGATGACCACCCTGTCGCAGGTGATGCCGGCGGACTCGGACCAACTCGGCAAGACCCTGGCCGGGTTGAGTGGTGCCTCAGCCGCCTTCGCGCGCAACGGTCGACAGGTCGACCAACTTCTCGCGATGTCGCGATCGCTCTCCGATCTCGTTGTCCGGCAGAGCGAGTCGCTGACCACGACCGTGGTGAACGCCCAGACCGTGGTGCAGATCCTCGCGGTACGCAAGCAGGCGCTGACCCAACTCGTCGACAACCTCAGAGCAGTTCTGTCGACGCTGTCCACGACGATGACCGAGCATCAGGACGAGTTCGGGCAGTTGGTTGCGAATCTCGTCGCGATCACCGGCACGCTCGAGAGCAACGCCGACAACATCGGCAAGCTGATGGAGCGGGTGCCGCCCGCGCTGCGGTCGGCCGCGGACGCGACCGGCAACGGCGCCTGGACCGACGTCAACGCGCCCGCCGCGGTGATTCCGGACAACATGCTGTGCGCCATCGGAGTCATGCAGGGGTGCAAATGACCACCACCGCCGTACTGCAGCCACCGACCGACACCGTCGACGACGCGGTCCCGACCGATCGCCGGCGGTGGCCGCGCGCCGTCACCGCGCTCGTGCTCGTCGCCGCGCTCGCCACCGCAGGGTGGTTCGTGTTCGCCCACACCGACAACACGAAGACCGTGTACGCGAACTTCAGCTACGTGGGCGGGGTCTATCCCGGCAGCAAGGTCACCGTGCTCGGTGTCCCGGTCGGCTCCGTCACGCGGGTGGAGCCGCAGGGCGCCGTGGTCCGGGTGACGCTGACACTGCCCGACGACATCGACCTGCCCGCCGAGGCGAGCGCCTACGTGCTCAACCCGTCGGTCATCAGCGACCGTCACGTCGAACTGGGCCCGACCTACTCCGGCGGTCCGAAGCTCGAGAACGGTGCCGAGATTCCCTCCGAACGAAGCCACGCTCCGATCGACTTCGACGGGCTGATGGGCAGCATCAGCACCCTCACCGAGGCGCTCGGGGGTGGGGAGGCGGGCGCACCGGGAGCGTCCGGCGCCACGACCGGCGAGCTGCTCACCAAGGCCGCCGACAGCTGGCGCGGACACGGCGAGCAGTTCAACACTGCGGTCAAGAACCTCAGTGCCGCAACGGGAGTGGTGGGCGCGCGCGCCGAGGACATCGGCGCGCTGGTGGCGAACCTCAACGCCCTGACGGGTGCGCTCGACGCACGGCAGGTGAACCTGGACGCACTGGTCGAGGGACTCGGCGAACTCGGAAGCGAATGGTCGGCGAATCGGGTCGACATCGCCGGGCCGCTCCAGGACCTACGGGTGGTGCTCGACCAGGTCAACGGATTCATGGCCGCGCACGGCGACGACGTCGGCGCGGTCGCGGGGAATCTGCGCACCGTCGGGGACACCCTGGCCGCGAATCAGGCCGGCCTGGCCGAGTTCATGGATGTGGTGCCGCTGCTGATGCAGAACCTGTCCAACTCCATCGGCCCCGACAATCGGGGACGCATCCGGCTCAACGTCTCGACCGCGCTCACGCAGTTCGCCGTCGTGAAACCGCTGTGCGAGAAGTATCCGTTGCCGCTGTGCACCGGGGCCGGACTCACCAACCCGATCTCCTTCCCGATCAGTGCATCCGATCCGCTCGGCATCATGTCCGCGCTCAGCGGAGGCACGTTGCCACCGAGGGGGAAGTGATGCGCAGCACTGTGGTTCGACTGGGTGCGGCCGGAATCGGGTGCCTCGTGCTGACGGGCTGTGGGGTCGGGATGCAGGACTTGCCCCTGGGCCGGACCGCGGACGGTCCGGACTATGCGGTGACCCTGCAACTCGCCACAGCCGAGGGACTGCTGCTCGGCGCCGACGTCCGCAACGGGCAGAAGGTGATCGGCCGAGTCGCGAACCTGTCCACCGACACCGTAGGTGCGAAGGTCCGGCTCAGCCTCGCGAGCGAGCCCGAACTACCAGACAACGTGGAGGCGGCCGTGGAACTGCCGTCGGCGCTGGGCAATCCGTTCATCAGGTTGATCGTGCCCGCCCGACCGTCGGATCGGCCGTTGCGTGAGGGCGACGTGATCGCCGAGTCCAGTACCACGATCGGGCCGCAGATCGAGAGTGCGTTGGCGACACTGGGGACGATCGTCAGCGGCAGTGGGATCGGCCAGTTGCACACCGTCGTCGACGAACTCAACAAGGCGTTCGCCGGGCGCTCCGGCGAGGTTCGCGGTCTGATGGACACCACGACCGCCCTCCTGGGCAGCGCCACGGCCAACCGGAACGACTTCGACGCCGCCATCGATCTCGCCGCGCGAATCTCGCAGCAACTGGCCGGTCAGCAGAATGTCGTCGACGGCTACCTCGACTCGATGCCGGAGACCGTCGCACTCCTCACCCGGCAGCGGGACTCGATCGCATCGTTGCTCGCCTCGACCACCACCCTCGCGACCAACACCGACGCAATCCTCTCGGCCTCGCCCCAGGGGCTCGACGGCACCCTTCGGGACGCGTCCGCGGTGGTCTCGGCGCTGAACAGCTTCAACGACCGGATCGGCACGACGTTGGGCAACATGAACACCTTCCTCGGTAACTTCGGGAATTCGGCGCACGGCGACTACCTGAACTTCGACGGGGCGCTGGACATCCCCGGCGGGATCGACAAACTGCTCACCGGCGGACCGGTGCTCACCGGCCCCGCGACCACGCCCGCCGCGGGCACTCTCGCATCGCTTCTCGCGGGTGGCGCCAGGCCTCCCGGCGCGCCGGCGACGCCCGGCCCCCCGACGGCCGGGCCGATGCCGTCCGGGGGAGGTGCCCGGTGAGGCGGCTCGTGCTGGTCCAGTTGATCCTGTTCGCGCTCACGTCCGCGGTGGTGATCCCGTTCGGCATCCACTACGTGCTCGGACCGCAGGCGTTCGGAGACTCGATCCGGGTGCACTCCCGGATGACCGACGCCCTGGGGCTCACGGTGGGTACCAGTGTCACCTACCGTGGCGTGACCGTCGGCAAGGTCGCCGGCGTGGCACTCGACGCCGACATCGGCGGCGCGCGCGTGGAATTCGATCTGGACCCGGGAACCCGGATTCCGCGCGACAGCGTCGCGAAGGTCGGGATGGGCACGGCCGCAGGAATCCAGAACGTCGACATCTTCCCCAACACGGGCGAGGGCCCGTTCCTCGCGAACGGTGACGAACTCGCCGCGCCCGCCGACCAGCAGCCGGTCCAGATGGGCGAGATGATGCGCCAGGCATCTCGCCTGCTCGACGGCATCGACCCCAAGGCGGTCAGCGATCTCGGCACCGAACTCGGGGCCTCGTTCGACGGACTCGGGCCGGCGATGGCCAGCATGATCGACACGGGCGACACGTTGTCGGCGCAGCTCGACGAGCAGGCACCGATGCTGAAGTCGCTCCTGGAGCGCACGGCCAACCTGGTGGGAACGATGGCGGGGCAGTCGGACTCGTTCGTCAACGGCATGTCGGCCGCGCGCAACTTCACCGAGCAGCTCGACTCGAGCAAGCCGGTGCTGGTGTACCTCGCCGACACGTCGCCGCAGGCACTCGGCAACGCACAGCAACTGTTCGACCGCTACCACGACACGTTCGGGGCCCTGCTCGCGAATCTGGTCACCGTCGAGCCGATCATCTCCGACAGGACGGGGGCGCTCGCGTCGGGACTCACCGACATCCCGAAGGGTCTCGGCCGGTTGGAGTCCATCGTCACCGGGGATCGTGCGAACTTCACACTGGTGGCCACGCAGGGTCCGGTGTGCAACTACGACACCGTGCGGCGGGCAGTCGGGGACGAGAACCCGACCCAGCCGAACCTCACCTTCTACTGCCCGCCGGGCAAGAACATCGCGCAACGTGGTGCCCGAAACGCCCCGCGGCCCAACGATCTCGGGCTGCAGAACGCGACGACGCCGGGAACGACCATCGGACCGCCGGTGGTCGACGACCCGATTCTCGTTCCCACGGGTGTCGAGGCACTCGACTACTGGAAGAAGCTCCTGGAGGACCTCCCGCATGACAAGTGAGCACATCGACCCCACCGCAACCGCCGTGATGGGTGTGGTGCCGGGTGAGGAGCAACCGCTGGTGGACGGGCCGAGTCAGCAGGCGGACGAGCACAACGGCGGCCCGGTCCGCCGGACCCTTCGGCGGCTGCGGCGCCCGCGCGCCCTGGTGGCACTGCTGCTCGTCGTCGGGGTGATCGCGGCCGGCGCGACACTGCTGGCGTCGGTTCTGCACACCCGGCACCTCGACACGCTGCGCGCGGAGGCCGTCGACACCGCGCGGGACTACTCGGTGGCGCTGTCCTCCTTCGACTTCCAGTCACTCGATGCGAACCGGCAGAAGATCGCGCAGATGTCCACCCCGGGCTTCGCCGACAAGTACAACCAGATGGTCGATGCGTTGCGCCAGATCGTGACGGACGGCAAGGGTCAGGCCACCGCGACTGCCGATCACGTGGCGGTCGAGAGCCTCGACGACTCGGGCGCGGTGGTGCTGGTCTTCGTGGACCAGCAGGCGAAGAACGTCGTCTCGCCGGACGGCAACTCCCAGAAGTACCGGATGGTCGTCACCCTCGTGCGCGACGGCGACCGCTGGGTGGTCGACAACGTCGACACGAAATAGGTCGGTTCGATCGGGCGGACCCGACACCGCCCACCGCGTTGCTGAACTGTAAGGAGAGACAGCGATGACCACGCACCACACGCCGGACCGGATGCTCACGACGGCGCAGACGCGGATCGCGATCACCTCGCCGGTGCGCGGGGGGCCCGGCGCGTCTGCGGACATCACCGACGCACTCGACTTCTGGTCCTTCGCGGGCGGCGCGGCGAACGTGATCATGCAACTGGGATGGCCGGAGGTCGCGTACGGGGTGATCGAGAGCAAGGTCGAGTCGGGCAGCCTGGTCCGGCACCCGTGGAAGCGGGCCCGCACTACGTTCCAGTACCTCACCGTCGCGATCCTCGGGACCGAGGAGGAACGCGCCGCCTACCGGGAAGCGGTCAACGGCGCACACCGGCAGGTGCGCTCCGACGAGAACAGTCCGGTCAAGTACAACGCCTTCAGTCGTGACCTGCAGCTGTGGGTGGCGGCGTGCCTGTTCGTCGGCTTCGAGGACACCCACCAACTACTGCACGGGCGGATGACCAGCGAGCAGGCCGACGCGTTCTACCGGTCGTCGTCCACCCTCGGCACCACACTGCAGGTCACCGACGAGATGTGGCCGGCGACGCGGGCGGAATTCGACGACTACTGGAATCACGCGTGTCAGCGGGTACAGATCGACGACACCGTGCGCGACTATCTGAGGGACCTCGTGGACCTCAGGATGATCGCGTGGCCGATGCGGCTGGTCTTCGGGAACCTCCTCAGCTTCCTCACCACCGGCTTCCTGCCACCGCTGTTCCGAGAGCAGCTCGGCCTCGAATGGACCGCGACCGACCGTCGGCGGTTCGAGCATCTGTTCGTGTTCGTGTCCTTCGTCAACCGCTTCCTGCCGCGCTTCGTCCGGCACGGGGCGAACTACGTGCTGTTGCGCGACCTGCGCCGTCGAATGCGGCGTGGGAAGAAGCTGATCTGAGGTCCGAATCGCGGACATGTCGCTTGTTGCAACGGCCCGCCCGAGCCTGGTACCAATATTGGTCCCCAGGCGTCGCCTGAGGGCGACGATTCGGGGTAAATGCGACACACCACGGGGTGTGAGTCGTGCCCGCTTCGGTGGGGTTCGAGTCGACCTGAGGGGGTGGCATTGACCGTGCGCGAGCAGTGTCGGCCGGTCGGCCCGCGTGGCGTGTCCGCGGCAGCGACGAAACCGGTGGGGAACAAGGCCGGATGGCGAGAGGTTCGATTCCTCTGGAGCTCCGGCTGAGCCGAAAGACGGTGACACCGCAGCGCCGTTTTGGCGGCACCGCCGCGAGTCATGCAGCAAATATTGCCTGTGTGCGGGCATTGTACACAGTAATCGGAGGTGCATGCCCGAGGTAACGGACGACGATCGGCCAGGGATAATAAGAGAGGCCTCATCAGCTCTTCGCGCCGCAGGCGTCGGCGCGCGATGGGGTGTGAGTGATGGTTCGAGGAGGACCTGCAGGTCGGGGGTGTCAGGTCCTCGACTTGTGTGTGGGTCCTTCGGCGAAACGCCGTGACGGCGGCGACGAGGAGGACGAGTGGACGAGGGAACGACGAACAAGGTGGCAGGGGCAGGGAACGGCGGGATTGTTCCCGCCGACGCCTTTCCTCTCTCGGCCGCCCAGTTCGGATTGTGGCTCTCGCAGCAGTTGAACCCCGATGTGCCGGTCAACATGGCGCAGTACGTCGAGCTTCGTGGACAGCTGGACATCGACCTCCTCGAGCGCGTCAGCATCGTTGTCGGCAAGGAACTCGGATCGGGCTACCTCCGGTTGATCGACGTCGACGGGCGTCCGTTCCAGATGGTCGACCGCACCATCGACCAGTCGTTCGCCCGCCTCGACTTCTCCGCCGAGTCCGATCCGGCGGCGGCCGCCGCCGAATGGATGCAGGCCGAGTACTCGGCCCCGCTGGACCTGCTCACCGACCGCCTGATCGTGTGCGCCGTCCTCAAGCTCGGCGAGGACCATCACTACTGGTACGCACGCATCCACCACGTGGCCCTGGACGGTCACGGCGCGATGACGCTGATGACCCGCACCGCCGACATGTACACGGAGGCGCTCGCCGGCCGTGCGCTGCCCGCCGCGAAGACCGACGGCCTGCGGAAGATCTACGACGACGAGACGACCTACCGCGCGTCGACCCGCTTCGAGAGCGACCGTCAGCACTGGCTCGACGTGTCCACCGGCCTGCCCGAGGCGACGTCCTTCGCGGCCCGTCAGGCCCCCGCGCAGGCCCTCAGCCGCGTCGAGAGCTCGCCGCTGGCCGCCGAGACCATCACCAAGATCACCGAGCGCGACGGCGCCTCTTTCGCGCCCACCACCATCGCGGCCTTCGCGCTGTACTTCTCCCGGCTGACCGGTCAGCGGGACGTGCTGCTCTCGCTGCCCGTCTCCGGTCGCGTCACGGCGTCGATGCGCCGTTCGGGCGGCATGGTGTCCAACGTCGTGCCGCTCCGCGTCCGGATCGACAAGGCCGAGACCCTCGGTGAACTCGTCGCCAGCGTTCAGACGCAGCTGGTCGGCGCGCTTCGCCATCAGCGGTACCGGGCCGAGGACCTCAAGCGCGAGCTCGGCCAGGCCAGTGCCGACCGAGGCTTCTTCGGGCCGATCATCAACATCATGATGGGCCTGGGCGACCTGCGCCTGGGCTCGATGGTCTCGAGCCTGCACGTGCTCTCGTCCGGCCCGGTCGACGACCTGATGCTCAACCTGTACGAGACGGGCTCGGATCAGAGCACGCACGTCGACTTCATCGGCAACCCGGACCGGTACACGGCCGAGGAGCTCGAGCGTCACCACACCCGGTTCTTCGACTTCCTGGCAGAGTTCGCCGGCGCGGACCCCGACAGCGCGATCGCCGACCTCGAACACCTCGCGCCGGCTGAGCGCGAGTGGCTGCTCGAGCGGCGCGGTGTGCAGTCGTCTGCCCCGGTCTCGCTGGGGGACATCCTGGCGGACACCGCCGCGCGGTTCCCCGACCACGACGCCGTGGTCCTCGGCGACGTCACCTGGTCGTACCGGGAGCTCGACGAGCGGTCCAGCCGGCTGGCCCGGGTCCTGATCGACCAGGGCGTGGGCCCGGAGTCGTTCGTCGCCCTCGCCGTGCCGCGGTCGCTCGAGTCCATCCTCGGGATCTGGGCCATCGCGAAGGCCGGCGCCGCCTACCTGCCGATCGATCCGAGCTACCCGGCCGAGCGCATCGACTACATCGCCGCGGACTCGGGCGTGCACACCGGCCTGACGTTGGCCGCGCATGCGGAGGGGCTGCCCGGTTCGGTGCGGTGGCTGGTCCTCGACGACGCCGACGCCCTCGCCGCCGTCGACGAGCGGTCCGCGCGCCCGCTCGAGGTCGACGAGCTGACCGGACCGGTCCGCCCAGACAACGCGGCCTACATGATCTACACCTCCGGGTCGACCGGGCGCCCGAAGGGCGTCGTCGTCACCCACCGGGGTTTCAGCACCCTCGCCGCGGACCTGCGTGACCGCTACCTGATGCACCCGCAGGCGCGCGAGCTGCACTTCGCCTCACCCAGCTTCGACGCCGCGTTCGGTGAGATGCTTGCCGCGTTCGCGCACGGCGCCGCCCTGGTGATCGTGCCGCCGACCGTGCTCGGCGGCGACGAACTGGCCGCCGTGATCAGCGAGGGCCGCGTCACCACGATGGTGTCCACCCCGCCCGCAGCCCAGACCCTCGACCCCACCGGACTGGACACCGTCCGCCGCATCATCACCGGCGGTGACGTGTGTCCGCCCGAACTGGCCGCGCGCTGGGACGGTCGCCTCGTCAACGCCTACGGTCCGACGGAGACGACCGTCATCGTCACCGCCAGCGAACCGCTGCAGGCGGGTGAGCCGGTGACGATCGGCTCGGCCATGGCGGGCGTGTCGCTGTACGTCCTCGACTCGACACTGGCGCCGAGCGCGATCGGTGTCGTCGGCGAGCTCTACGTCAACGGTGCCGGCATGGCCCGCGGCTACCACCGCCGTCCTTCGCTGACCGCGGAGCGGTTCGTCGCGAACCCGTTCGGCGAGCCCGGCGAGCTGCTCTACCGCACCGGCGACCTCGTCCGCTGGACGGTCGGGGCGAGCGAAGCGACGGGGGATGTCACCGCGGGCACGCTGGAGTACGTCGGCCGCTCGGACTTCCAGGTGAAGATCCGTGGCTACCGCATCGAGCTCGGCGAGATCAACGCCGCGCTCGAATCGCATCCCTCGGTCGGATTCGCGACCACCGAGGCGCGTGAGAGCTCCGCCGGTCACGACCGGCTCGTGTCGTACCTGCTCGCGGCGGACGGGGCCGAGGTCGACGTCGTCGCGCTCTCCGCGCACGTGGCGCAGCTGGTGCCCTCCTACATGGTGCCCGCGGCGATCGTCGTCCTGGACGAGATGCCGCTCACCGTCAACGGAAAGCTCGACCGAAAGGCGTTGCCGGACCCGGACTTCGGTGCCGCTCCCGCCGAGTTCGTGGCCCCGCGCACGGATGCCGAGGCGATTCTCGCCCGGATCGTGGCCGAGGTGCTCGGTCTCGAGGAGGTCAGCGTCGAGTCCGGCTTCTTCGAGCTCGGTGGCGACTCGATCATCTCGATGCAGCTGGTGTCCCGGGCCAAGACGGCGGGACTGTCCTTCACGGCCCGCGACGTGTTCGAGCGCAAGACCGTCGCCGCCATCGCGGCCGCGGCGACCCCGGTCGGCGCCGAGGCCGCAGTCCCGACGCTGACCGAGCTGCCCGGCGGCGGCGTCGGTGACGTCGTCGCCGCGCCCATCGTCCGTGCCATGGTCGAGGACGGCCACTACGACGGATTCGCCCAGGCACTGCTGCTGACGATCCCGGCCGACGCCCGCCGCGACCAGGTGGTGGCGACGGTTCAGTCGGTCGTCGACTGGCACGACATGCTGCGCGCGCAGTTGACCGTCGAGTCGGGCGAACCCGTGCTGCGGGTGCGGCCGGTCGGCTCGGTCGACGCGGACGCCCTGATCACGATCGCCGACCCGGCGGCCGACGTCGCGGCGACGTCGGCCGCGGCGGCACGCACCCTTGCACCCGCCGACGGCGTGCTGGCCCGGTTCGTCTGGTTCCCCGGCGACGAGTCCGGCGACGGCCGCATCCTCGTGGTCATCCACCACCTCGCCGTCGACGGCGTGTCCTGGCGCGTGCTCGTGCCCGACTTCGCGGCCGCGTGGGCGCAGGTGCTGGCCGGGGCGCCGCTCGTCGCGCTGCCCGACGTCGTCACCTCGGTGCGGCGTTGGACGCAGGGTCTCGCGGACGACGCGGTGCGCCCGGAACGGGTCGCCGAGCTCGACGCGTGGCGGGCCATCGTCGAGGGGCCGGACCCGCTGCTCGGCGCGCGTGCGTTCGACCCACGCCGCGACGTCGCCGCCACCGAACGGACAGTGGAGGTCACCGTCTCGGCGGCCACCACCGCTGCGCTGCTCACCGACCTCCCCGCGACGCTGCGCGGCGGTGTCAACGACGCGATGGTTGCCGCGCTCGCGGTCGCCGTCGCCGACTGGCGCAAGGCCCGTGGGGTCGACGAGTCCTCGACCCTGCTCTCGATCGAGGGACACGGCCGCGACGAGTCCGCCGTTCCCGGTGCGGACCTGCACCGCACCGTCGGATGGTTCACCAGCGTGCACCCGGTTCGCGTCGACGTCTCGGGCGTGGACCTCGACGAGGCCCGACTCGGTGGCGACGCCGCGGGCACCGCGCTCAAGCGGGTCAAGGAGCAGCTGCTCGAGGTCCCGGGGAGGGGTCTCGGTTTCGGTCTGCTGCGGCACCTGAACCCAGACACCGCGCCGATCCTGCGCGAGTGGGCCACCCCGCAGATCGCGTTCAACTACCTCGGCCGGCTCTCCGCCGGTGACATCCCCGAGCAGTTCCGCGGGCTCGGCTGGATGCCCGACGGGGACGCCCTCTCCACCGGTGCCCACCGCGACCCCGACATGCCGCTGGCCGCCGCGCTGACGGTCGACGCGATCGCCACCGACGCGGGCTCCGGAGCCGTTCTCACCGCGACCTTCGGGTTCGCGTCCGAACTGTTCGACGAGGCGGACGTCGCCGACCTCGCGCGGCGCTGGGTCGAGGTGCTCGACGGTTTCGCCCGGTACGCGGCGTCCCCGGCCGCGGGCGGACTCACGCCGTCCGATGTCCCCCTGGTCGAGGTGACGCAGTCCCAGATCGATCGCTGGGAGGAGCGGTTCCCGGCGTTGACCGACGTCTGGTCGCTCTCGCCGCTGCAGGCCGGAATGATGTTCCACGCGACGCTGAGCGAGACGTCGGTGGACCTGTACACCGCACAGATCGTGCTCGACCTGGCGGGCGAGGTCGATGTCGACCGGATGCGGACGGCCGCACAGCGGCTGTTGGACCGGCACGAGAACCTGCGCTCGGCGTTCGTCTACGACGAGGGCGGCACCCCGGCGCAGCTGGTGACCTCGGCCGTCGACGTGCCGTTCGGGTACGTCGACCTGGCCGACGACCCGGCTGGCGACGCGAGCGCCCTGATCGCGGCCGCACGGGTCGAGCGTTTCGATCTGGCCGCGCCCCCACTGGTGCGGTTCCTGCTCGTGCGCACGGCTCCCGGCGCGTACCGGTTGGCGCTGACCAACCACCACATCCTGATCGACGGCTGGTCGCTGCCGCTGGTGCTGCGCGACCTCATCGTGCTGTACGCGGCGGGCTCGGACGACATCGCGTTGCCGCCCGCCCCGTCCTACCGGGTGTTCCTGGAATGGCTCGAGCAGCAGGACCGCTCGGCATCCCTCGCGGTGTGGCGCGAGGCCTTCGCCGGGCTCGAGGCCCCGACGATGCTCGCGGCCGGTCGGGAGCTGTCCGTGCTCCCGGTGCCCGAGGAGGTCGACGTCGCCCTCGACGCGGAGGTCGAGGCGGGGCTCGTCGGCCTAGCCCGGCACCTCGGTGTCACCGTCAACACGGTGGTGCAGGCGGCCTGGGCGATCATGCTCGCGCGCCTGACCAACAGTCGCGACGTCGTGTTCGGCGCCACCGTCGCCGGCCGGCCGCCGCAGCTGCCCGGCGTCGAGTCGATGGTCGGCCTGTTCATCAACACCTTGCCGGTCCGCGTGCGGATCGACGAGGACGAGTCGATCGCCGGACTGCTCGCGCGCCTGCAGGTCGAGCAGTCCGCACTGCTCGACCACCACTACCTGGGCCTGCCGGACATCCACCGCGAGACCGGGTTCGCCGCTCTCTTCGACACGCTCGCCGTGTTCGAGTCCTACCCGGTGGACCGGGCGGGGCTGACCGCCGACACCGACATCGCCGGCATGTTCGTGCGCGACCTCTCCGTCGACGACGCGACGCACTACCCGCTCACCCTGGTCGCCCTGCAGGATCCGACGCTGCGCTTCACCGTCAAGTACCTGCCGCCGCTGCTCCCGGCCGCGGAGGTCGAGGCGCTGCTGGCTCGGTTCGTCCGGGTGCTCGGCGTCATGGCGTCCGACGCGGCGACTCCGGTCGGCGCGATCGACATCCTGGCCGCCGAGGAGATGGCCCGCCTGGCACCGGTGCGCGGAGCCGCGGGGGAGATGCCCGACACCTTGCCCGCGATCTTCGCCGACGCGGTGGCGACCGCTCCCGACGGGATCGCCGTCAGCTTCGAGGGTCGCAGCCTGACCTACCGGGAACTCGACGACCGGACGAACCGGCTCGCCCGCGCCCTGATCGGTCGCGGTGTCGGCCCCGAGCAGTTCGTGGCGCTCGCGCTCACCCGTTCACTCGAGTCCGTGCTCGCGATGGTGGCCATCGCCAAGACGGGCGCGGCGTTCGTGCCGATCGACCCGAACTACCCGCTCGACCGCATCGAGTTCATGCTCGCGGACTCCGCCGTGCGGGTCGGCGTCACCGTCGCCGCCGAGCGCGACCTGCTGCCCGCGGCCGAGACCAGCTGGCTGGTCCTCGACGAGCCCGCGTTCACGGCCGAGGTCGACGGGCTGTCCTCGGCGCCGCTGACCGACGCCGAGTCGGGGCTCGGCCGCGCATCCGCCGCGGCATACATGATCTACACGTCCGGTTCGACGGGCCAGCCCAAGGGCGTCGTCGTGACGCACGTGGGCCTGCACAACTTCGCGGTCGAGCAGCGTGAGCGCTACGACGTGAGCGCGAGCTCGCGGGTGCTGCACGTGTCCTCGCCGAGCTTCGACGCGTCGATCCTCGAATACACGATGGCCTTCGGCGCGGGCGCGACACTGGTGGTCTCGCCGCCGACCGTCTTCGGCGGCAGCGAACTGCACGACCTGATCGCCCGCGAGGGTGTGACGCACGCGTTCGTCACGCCGTCGGCGCTGGCGTCGGTGGACCCGACCGGGCTGGACGGCTTCACCCACCTGGTGGCCGGCGGCGAGGCGGTGCCGACCGACATCGTCGAGCGCTGGGCGCCGGGCCGCAATCTCTACAACGGCTACGGCCCGACCGAGACGACCATCATGGTCGCGATCAGCTCCCCGCTCACCGTCGGCGAGCCGATCACGATCGGCGGCCCGATCCGCGGCACCTCCGCGGTGGTGCTCGACGAGCGACTGCGTGTCGTTCCCGCGGGCGCGGTGGGCGAGCTCTACGTCTCCGGACTCGGCCTGGCGCGCGGCTACCACGCGCGCGGCGCGCTGACCGCCGACCGGTTCGTCGCCAATCCGTTCGGTACGCCGGGGGACCGGATGTACCGTACCGGTGACCTGGTCCGATGGACGCCCCAGGGCGAGCTCGAGTACGTCGGCCGCTCGGACTTCCAGGTCAAGGTGCGCGGCCTGCGCATCGAACTCGGCGAGATCGATGCGGCCCTCGTCGCGCACCCGTCCGTGGACTTCGCCGCGACGCTCGGCGTGACCGACGAGCACGGCGACACCCAGCTCGCGGCGTACGTCCGCCCGGCACCGGGCGCCTCGGTGGACCCGGCCGACCTGCTCGCGTTCGTCGGCGAGTCGCTGACCGCGTACATGGTGCCCGGTTCGCTGACCGTCCTCGACGAGATCCCGCTGACCCCGGTCGGCAAGCTCGACCGCGCGGCCCTGCCGGCACCGGTGTTCGTCACGGCGGCAACGGAATACGTCGCGCCGAGCAACCCGATCGAAGAGATCGTCGCGGAGGTGTTCGCGGAGGTCCTCGGCGCGGAGCGGGTCGGTGTCACCGACGACTTCTTCGCCCTCGGCGGCAACTCGCTGGTCGCCACCAAGGTGACCGCGCGGATCAACGCCGCGCTCGACATCCGGATCGGCGCCAGGGACCTGTTCGAGGCGCCGACGGTCGGCGCGCTGGCCTTGCGTGCCGAGCACGCCGCCACCGGGTCCGTCGAGCGCCTGCCGCTGCGTACGGGCGAGCGTCCGGAGCGTGTGCCGCTCTCGCTCGCGCAGCAGCGTATGTGGTTCCTCAACCGGTTCGATCCGGATTCGGGCAGCTACAACGTCCCGATGGCAATTCGGCTCACCGGCGACCTCGACGTCGCCGCCATGGCCGACGCGCTGCGTGACGTGCTGGACCGGCACGAGGCGCTGCGCACGGTGTTCCCCGACTCCGTCGACGGCCCGCAGCAGGTGGTGCTCCCGCTCTCGCAGGTCCACGTCGACCTCTCGCCGGTCGCGGTGACCGAGGCTGAACTGCCTACGCGTGCACTGGAACTCGGTTCCGCAGGCTTCGATGTCACGCGCGAGATCCCGGTGCGTGCGCACCTGTTCGCGATGGCTCCCGATCAGCACGTGCTCGCACTGGTGATGCACCACATCGCCACCGACGGCTGGTCGCTGGCCC
The DNA here is from genome assembly GCF_042754225.1 of Rhodococcus sp. NPDC059234. NCBI lineage: Bacteria > Bacillati > Actinomycetota > Actinomycetes > Mycobacteriales > Nocardiaceae > Rhodococcus > Rhodococcus sp. NPDC059234. The sequence continues at coordinate 46,059 of NZ_JBHZAH010000010.1, read as the reverse complement.
CGCTGGCGCGGGACCTGGTGCTCGCGTACACCGCGCGTACCCGGGCGGTGCCGCCGGCTTGGATGCCGCTTCCGGTGCAGTACCCGGACTTCGCCGTCTGGCAGCGGAAGATGCTCGGCGACGAGCAGGATCCCGCGTCGCTCGCGGCGCAGCAGATCGACTTCTGGACACGCGAACTCGCGGGGCTGCCGGACGTCCTCGAACTGCCCGCCGACCGCCCGCGCCCGGCCGTTCGTTCGGGACGCGGTGCGCGCGTGCAGTTCTCGCTCGACGGGCAGACCCGGCGCGCGGTCGACCAGCTGGCGCACCGGCACCGCTCGACGCCGTTCATGGTGCTGCAGTCCGCGTTGGCGGTGCTGCTGGCACGGATCTCGGGGGAGTCCGACATCGCGGTCGGCACCCCGGTCGCGGGCCGCGGCGAGCGGGCGCTCGACGAGTTGGTCGGCATGTTTGTCAACACCCTGGTGCTGCGCACCGCGGTCGACGGCGGCGCACCCTTCACCGATCTGCTCGCACAGGTCCGCGGTCGCGACCTGGCCGCGTTCGAGCACGGCGACGTGCCGTTCGAGCGGCTCGTCGAGGTGCTCAACCCGGTTCGTTCCGCTGCACACGCTCCGCTCTTCCAGGTGCAGTTCGCCCTGGAGAACTTCACGGAGCCGAGCATCGAACTGCCCGGGCTGACGGTCGCCGCCGAGGGCATCAAGACCGAGGTCTCGAAGTTCGACCTCGCGGTCACCGTCACCGAACGGTCCGCCGCAGGCTACGACGTCACGTTCCTGTACGCGACCGACCTGTTCGACGAGTCGACCGTGACGAGGTACTCACAGTGGTTCACCCGGGTCCTCGCGGCGGTCCTCGCCGATCCGACCGTCGCGGTCGGTGACCTGCCGCTCCTCGACGCCGAGGAGGCCGCCGCGGCCGCGGCGCTCGGATCCGCGCACGCGGCCCCGTCCCGTACCGGGTTGCTGCTCGACGACTTCCACGCTCAGGTCGCGCGGACCCCGGACGCCGTCGCGGTGTCCGACGACGACGGCTCGCTGACCTACGCCGAGTTCGAGGCGCGGGTCAGCCGCGCAGCGCGGGTGCTCGTCGGGCTCGGGGTCGGTCCGGAGACGACCGCCGCCCTGGCCGTCCGCAGGTCCGTCGACTCCCTCGTCGCCGCGTACGCGATCGTGGAGGCGGGCGGCGCGTACGTGCCGGTCGACCCCGATCAGCCGCTCGACCGCAACGCGTACGTCCTCGACGCCGCCGCCCCGGTGTGCGTGGTGACCACCGCCGCGGACGAGGCGTCCGTGCCGCTGGGCGGTCGCCCGGTCCTGCGGATCGAGGAGGTCGACGAGGCCGGTGCGGCGCAGCCGCTGACCGACGCCGACCGGCTCGGCTCCGTGCACCCCGAGCATCCCGCGTACGTGTACTTCACCTCCGGTTCCACCGGCCGCCCGAAGGGTGTCGTGGTCTCGCATGCCGCGATCACCGCGCACCTGCGCTGGATTCGCGACGAGGCCGCCCTCTCGGATCGCGATGTCGTGCTGCACAAGTCGGTTCCCACCTTCGATGTCGCGGTGTGGGAGTCCTTCGTCGGCCTGCAGGCGGGCGGTCGGATCGTGGTCGCGCGGGCCGACGGCCATCGCGACGCCGCGTACCTCTCGGATCTCATCGCCCGCGAGCGGGTCACCCTCGCGCACTTCGTCCCGTCGATGCTCGAGGTGTTCCTCGGTGCCGGGCTCGAGTTCGCGGATTCACTGCGGTTCGTCCGCGTCGGCGGCGAGGCCATCTCCCACGCCGTCGCCGAACGCGCCGCGGCCGCCGGTGTCCGGGTGCGCAACGGATACGGGCCGACCGAGACCGCGGTCACGGTCACGGTCGCCGACGAGTTCGACCCGGAGCGGATCGCCGAGGGCGCCATCGTTCCGATGGGCCGGCCCGGCGCGAGCGTGCGGGCGTACGTGCTCGACGCCCGCCTGCACCCGGTCGCGCCGGGTATCGGGGGAGAGCTCTACCTGTCGGGCGATCAGGTGGCCCGTGGCTACCTGGGTCGGGTCGATCTGACCGCGGAGCGCTTCGTCGCCGATCCCTTCGACGCCGGCCATCGGATGTACCGGACCGGCGACCTCGTGCGGTGGAATGCGGCCGGTGAACTGGAGTTCCTGGGCCGCACCGACTTCCAGGTCAAGCTGCGCGGCCAGCGCCTCGAACCCGGTGAGGTCGAGGCCGCGCTGCGCGCCGAGCCGAACATCGCCCGCGCGGCCGTACTCGTGCATCAGGACGAGCACGTGGGCGCCCAGCTCGTCGCCTACGTGGTCACCGTGGACGGCACCGAGGCCGACGCCGCCGCCCTGCGTCACGCGCTCGAACGGACCCTGCCGCGGTACATGGTGCCGTCGGCGGTCATGACGCTGGCCGAGCTGCCGCTCAGTGCGGCCGGCAAGCTGGACCGCCGGGCGTTGCCCGCACCGTCCTTCGACGCAGCGGCGGGCGCCTACGTCGCCCCGCGCACGCCGGTCGAGGAGATCGTCGCCACGATCTTCGCCGACGTGGTCGGTGCGCCGCGGGTCGGCGCGACCGACAACTTCTTCGACCTCGGTGGCAACTCGCTGATCGCGACGCAGGTGATCTCGCGGGTGAACGCCGCCTTCGAGACCGGGCTCGGTGTCCGGGAGATCTTCGACGCGCCGACCGTCGCCGAGCTCGCGCTGCGCGCCGAGACCGGCGCCGAGGCCGCGCCGCGTCCCGCGCTCGTCGGCCGTGAGCGCGGCGGCCGCGTGCCGTTGTCGCTCGCGCAGCAGCGGATGTGGTTTCTCAACCGGTTCGATCAGGACTCGGCCGCGTACAACATGCCGTTCGCGATCCGCCTGACCGGCGAACTCGACGTCGACTGCCTTCGCGAGGCGATGCGCGACCTGCTGGACCGGCACGAGACCCTCCGCACCGTGTACCCCGACTCCGCGGAGGGGCCGCACCAGGTGGTGCTGCCGACCGCCGCCGTCGCGGCGACCGTGGACCTCGAGGTGGTCCCGGTTGCCGAGTCGGACCTCGAGCGCGAGGTGGTCGCGCTCGCGACCGCGCCGTTCGACGTGACGGCGGCCCCGCCCGTGCGGGTGCGGCTGCTCGCCACCGCCGACGGTGCCTACGTGCTCGTGTTCGTGCTGCACCACATCGCGTTCGACGGCTGGTCGTCGGGGCCGCTGGCCCGCGACCTGATGATCGCGTACACCGCCCGCACCTCGGGTGCGGAGCCGAGCTGGTCGCCGTTGCCGGTGCAGTACGGCGACTTCGCGATCTGGCAGCGGGAACTGCTCGGCGACGAGGAGGACCCGCAGTCGCTCGCCGCCCGTCAGCTCGACTTCTGGCGGACCGAACTCGCGGATCTGCCTGATCTGCTGGAACTTCCGACCGATCACGCCCGCCCGCTGCAGCAGTCCTTCCGCGGCGGGGACGTCGCGGCCAGTCTCGATGCGGAGCTGCACGCGCGACTGCTCGGTGTCGCGCGCCGCACGAACTCGACGCTGTTCATGGTCGTGCACGCCGCGCTGTCGGTGCTGCTCGCCCGACTGTCCGGCGGCGAGGACATCGCGATCGGCACGCCCATCGCGGGTCGTGGTGAGGCCGCGCTCGACGACGTGATCGGCATGTTCGTCGGCACCCTCGTGCTGCGCACCGAGGTCGACGAGAACACCACGTTCGCGGACCTGCTCGGTCAGGTGCGCGAGCGCGATCTGGCGGCCTTCACGCACACCGAGATTCCGTTCGAGCGGCTCGTCGAGGCGCTCAACCCCACGCGCTCGGCGGCGTACCACCCGCTGTTCCAGGTCTCGCTGTGGTTCCAGAACATCAACCGAGCCAGCCTGGAGCTGCCCGGCCTGACGGTGACTCCGGCGGCGTTCGAGACCGGACTGTCCCGGTTCGACCTACAGCTGACGGTCACCGACACCACCGACGCCCTGGGCGCTCCCGGTCCGGTGGACCTGGTCCTGACCTACGCCAAGGACCTCTTCGAGCGGTCCGGTGCGGAATCGTTCGCGCGCAGGCTCATCTCGATCCTCGAGGCGGTCGCGACGGACCCGACCGTCATCGTCGGCGACATCCCGCTCGTCACCGCGGACGAGCGCACCCTGGTGCTCGACACATGGAACGACACCGACCACACCGTGGCGGAGGTTGAGGCCGGACTCGACACGCTCGCAGCACTTTTCGACGCGCAGGTGGCACGCACCCCGGATGCGGTGGCCCTCGTGTTCGAGGGCGAGCAGCTGACGTACGCGGAGTTCGACGCGCGGGCCAACCGGCTCGCCCGGCACCTCATCGGCCTGGGCGTCGGCCCGGAGTCGGTGGTCGGACTGTCGATCCGCCGTTCGTTCGACCTGCTCGTCGGCATGTACGCGATCCTCAAGGCGGGCGGCGCGTACGTGCCGCTCGACCCGGACCACCCGGCCGAACGCAACGGCTACGTGCTCGACAGCGCCGAGCCGGTCTGCGTGCTCACCACCGCGCGCGACGAGGTGCCCCTGCCGGAGACCGCCGTCGTGCTCGAGATCGACCGGCTCGACGTCTCGGGCCACAGCGGCGCCCCGGTCACCGACGCCGACCGGATCACGCGGTTGCGCCCCGAGCACCCGGCGAACCTGATGTACACCTCCGGTTCCACCGGGCGGCCGAAGGGCATCGCGGTTCCGCACGCGGGCCTGGTCAACCAGCTGCTGTGGATGCAGGACGAGTACGAGCTCACCGCCGACGACGCGGTGATGCTCAAGACCCCGATGACCTTCGACGTGTCGGTGTGGGAGTTCTTCTGGACCCTGCAGACCGGCGCGCGGCTGGTGATCGCGCGCGCGGACGGGCACCGCGACCCCGAGTACCTGTCGACGCTGATGGTCGAGCAGCGGGTCACGGTCGTCCAGTTCGTGCCCTCGATGCTGGCGATGTTCGTGTCGAGTTCGTCTGCGCGCATTCCGGATTCGGTCCGCGCCGTCATCGCCATCGGCGAGGCGTTGCCGATCGAGACCGCCGAACGCTTCCGTGCCCTCGCCGCGGCGCCGCTGGACAACCTGTACGGACCCGCCGAGGCCTCGCTGGCCGTGACGACCTGGTCGTGTACCGACGCCGACCGCGGCTCCGTGCCGATCGGCGCGCCGATGTGGAACACCAAGCTGTACCTGCTCGACGCGCGTCTGCAGCCGGTCCCGGTCGGTGTCGCGGGTGAGCTCTACCTGTCGGGCGTCCAGCTGGCCCGCGGCTACCACGGCCGCGTCGACCTCACCTCCGACCGGTTCGTCGCGGACCCGTTCGCCGGCAATGCCGCCGCCGGGGCCCGGATGTACCGCACCGGCGACCTGGTGCGCCGGCGCGCCGACGGCATCCTCGAGTACATCGGCCGCACCGACTTCCAGGTCAAGGTGCGCGGCAACCGGATCGAGCTCGGCGAGATCGAGTCCGCGCTGGCCGCCGCGCCCGGCGTCAGCCAGGCCGTCGTCGTGGTTCGTACCGACCCGCACACGGGCGACCAGCTCGTCGGCTACGTCGTGCCGACCGGTGCACAGGCGATCACTCCCGAGACCGTCGCCGCGCACGCGGCGCAGACGCTGCCGTCGTACATGGTTCCGGCCGCGGTCATGGTCCTCGACGAGTTCCCGCTCAACGGCAGCGGCAAGGTCGACCGCAAGGCCCTGCCGGACCCGGTGTTCGACCTCGCGGGCGCCGAGTACGTCGCGCCCCGCAACCCGGTCGAGGAGATCATCGCCGGGGTGTTCGCCGAGGTGCTCGGCGTGCCGCGGGTCAGCGCCGTGGAGAGCTTCTTCGACGCGGGCGGCAACTCCCTCGTCGCCACCCGCGTCACCGCCAAGGTCGCCGAGGCGCTCGGCGTGCGGGTCGGCGTGCGCGACCTGTTCGACGCCCCGACGGTCGCGGAACTGGCCACCCGTCTCGAGTTCCGGGACGAGGGTCGCGATCGCGCGGAACTGCTGCCGCAGCAGCGCGGCGAGCGGATCCCGCTGTCGCCCGCCCAGCAGCGGATGTGGTTCCTCAACCGGTACGACCCCTCGTCGCCGGCGTACAACCTGCCGCTCCCGGTCCGGTTGACCGGCGCGCTCGACGTCGACGCCATGCGTGCCGCAGTGCTGGACGTGATCGAGCGACACGAGTCGCTGCGCACCATGTTCCCCGATTCGGACGCGGGGCCGCACCAGATGGTGCTGTCCGCGGCCGAGGTCGTTCCGGATCTCGCGCCGGTCGACGTGGCCGAGGCGGCACTGCCCGCCGCGATCGCGGAGACGGTGCTGCGCGGATTCGACGTCACGGTCGAGGTGCCGCTGCACGCCCGCCTGCTCCGCATCGCCGAGCACGAGCACGTGCTCGTGCTGGTGCTGCACCACATCTCGGGTGACGGACTGTCGATGGGCCCGCTGGCCCGCGACGTGATGGTCGCCTACAGCGCGCGGGTCGCCGGTGACACCCCGAGCTGGGCGCCGCTGCCCGTTCAGTACGCGGACTACAGCATCTGGCAGCGCGCGGTGCTCGGCGACGAGAGCGACCCGGAGTCGGCGACGGCCCGGCAGATCGCCTACTGGCGCGGCGCGCTCGCCGAGTTGCCGGCCAAGCTCGACCTGCCGACAGACCGGCCGCGCCCCGCCGCGCAGTCGATGCGCGGCGCGGATCACCGATTCGACCTCGACGCCGACCTGTACGGCACGATCGCGGACTACGCCCGCACGCGCGGCACGACCCCGTTCATGGTCGTGCATGCCGCGTATGCCGCGATGCTGGCGCAGCTGTCCGGCACCGACGACATCGCGATCGGCACGCCCGTCGGCGGGCGCGGCGAGCGAGTCCTCGACGACCTGGTCGGCATGTTCGTCAACACCCTGGTGCTGCGGACCGTGATCGACCGGGCGGAGAGCTTCGACGACCTGGTCGCGCGGGTCCGTTCCACGGACCTCGCCGCGTTCGAGCACGCGGAGATCCCGTTCGAGCAGCTCGTGGACGCGCTCGGTGCGCCGCGGGCCACCTCGCACGCGCCGCTGTTCCAGGTGGCGCTGTCGTTCCAGTCCGAGTCGAACACCCGGCTCGAGCTGGCGGGTCTCGAGGTCTCTGCCCTCGACGTGCCGACGGGATCGGCGAAGTACGACCTCATGCTCACCGTCCTGGAGGGATCGGACGGCGGCGCGAGCGCCGTGTTCACCTACGCCACCGACCTTTTCGACCAGCCGACGGTCGCCCGGTTCGCGCGCAACCTGCAGGACGTGCTGCGGACCGCACTCGGCGCGCCGCAGGGTGCGGTCGGGGATCTCGCGATCCTCGACTCACAGGAGCGCGCTCGCCTGGTCTCGCGGCGCGGTGCGCAGGCGCCGCAGCCGCGCACCCTGGCCGGCATCCTCGCCGACGGCGCGCGGCCGCACCTCGATCGTGTCGCGATCGAGGTCGGCGACGAGGCGGTCACCTACCGTGAGCTGACCGATCGGTCGAACCGCCTCGCGCGGCACCTGATCGATCTCGGTGTCGGACCGGACTCGGTTGTGGCTCTTGCGATTCCGCGTTCCATCGACGCGATGGTCGCGATCTGGGCGGTCGCCGCCGCTGGTGGCGCCTACCTCCCGATCGATCCGAAGCTGCCCGCCGAACGCATCACGCACATGGTCACCGACTCCGGTGCGGTGGTCGGCCTGACCGCCTCCGCGTTCCGGGACGCGCTACCCGCCGGGCCGGCGGGGCGGTGGGTCGAGCTCGACGACGTCGAGGTCGCGGCGTCCGTCGCGGCCCGGTCCGCCGATGCGGTCACCGACGCCGAGCGGATTGCCTCGCTGTCCGTGGACCATCTGGCATACGTCATCTACACGTCCGGTACCACCGGTCTGCCCAAGGGCGTCGCGGTGACGCACCGGGGCCTGGCCGCACTGACCGAGGACCTGCTCGAGTACTACGGAACGACGGCGGCATCCCGGGTCCTGCAGTTCGCGGCGATCAGCTTCGACGCGGCGGTCGGCGAGATGCTCTCGACCTTCGCGGCCGGGGCCACCATGGTCATCGCGCCCGCCGATCTGTACGGCGGCGCCGAGCTCGCCGGCTTCATCCGCGAGCAGCGGATCACCCTGTTCGTCGGCACCCCGACGGCGGTGCAGACGATCGACGCCACAGGTCTCGATTCGGTCGAGCGCGTAGTCGTCGGCGGCGACGTGTGCCCGCCGGAGTTGGCGGCCCGTTGGGGCGGTCGACTGCGCAACGCGTACGGGCCCACCGAGACGACCGTCATCGTCACGATCACCGAGCCGCTCGCGGCCGGCGTCGACATCACCATCGGCGTACCGATGCGCGGGGTCCACACGCTGGTTCTCGACCCCCGACTGCGTCCGGTTCCGGCCGGCACTCCCGGCGAGCTGTACGTCACCAACGAGGGCCTTGCCCGCGGCTACCTGGCCCGGCCGGCGCTCAGCGCCGAGCGGTTCGTCGCGAACCCGTTCGGCGAGCCCGGTGCGCGGATGTATCGCACCGGCGACGTCGTGACCTGGACCAACTCGGGTGATCTCCGGTACGTCGGGCGCTCCGACTTCCAGCTGCAGGTGCGCGGCTTCCGCGTCGAACTCGGCGAGATCGATGCTGCCCTGAGCACGCACGCGGGGGTGGCGTTCGCCGCGACCGTCGGGCGCCCGGGCCCGGCCGGCGACCTGGTTCTGGTCTCCTACGTCAAGCCGGTGGACGGAGCGGTCGTCGTCGCCGACGAGCTGACCGCGCACGTCGCGGACACCCTTCCGGCGTACATGGTTCCGGCGGCGGTCGTGGTCCTCGACGAGGTGCCCCTGACGCCGCTGGGCAAGCTCGACCGGGGGGCGCTGCCGGCGCCCGAGTTCGCCGGCGCGGGCGAGTTCGTCGCGCCGCGCGACGAGATCGAGTCCGGCGTCGCCGACGTGTTCGCCCGCATCCTGAACGCGGCACGCGTCGGCGCGACCGACGACTTCTTCGACCTGGGCGGCAACTCGCTGATCGCGACCCGGGTGGTCAGCCAGGTCAACCAGGCCTTCGGAGCCGACCTCGCGGTGCGAGACCTGTTCGAGGCCAGCACGGTCGCCGAGCTCGCCGCGCGGGTCGTGCACGGCGGCGATGCCGGCAGGCCCGCCCTGGTCCCGCAGGAGCGCGGGGAGCTGGTCCCGCTCTCTCTTGCGCAGCAGCGCATGTGGTTCCTCAACCGGCTCGACGTCACCTCGGCCGCCTACAACATCCCGTTGGCGGTCCGGATGTCGGGCACGCTCGACGGCGACGCGCTGCGGGCCGCACTGCGCGACGTCGTCGCCAGGCACGAGAGCCTGCGCACCGTCTACCCGGACTCGGCCGACGGCGGCCACCAGGTGGTTCTGACCGTCGACGCCGCCGGCCTCGAGCTCGAGACCGCCGCAGTCGAGGCCGCCGACGTGCACGGGCGGGTCGCCGCGCTGGCGACGGCCGGCTTCGACGTCACCGCGGCCGTGCCGCTTCGTGCCGCCCTGCTCACCCTCTCGGACACCGAGCATGTCTTCGTGCTCGTGTTGCACCACATCGCGGCCGACGGCGTCTCGCTGGCACCGCTCGTCACGGACCTGATGACCGCCTACTCGGCACGCGCCGGCGGGCACGCGCCGCAGTGGGCGCCGCTGCCGGTGCAGTACGCGGACTACGCCATCTGGCAGCGCGAGCTGCTCGGCGATGCCGCAGACCCGTCCTCCCGGGCCGCCGCGCAGCTCGGCTACTGGACGAGCGCGCTGGCCGGTCTGCCGGACCAGCTGGACCTGCCGACGGACCGGCCGCGTCCGGCCCAGGCGTCGATGCGCGGCGGTCGCGTCGAGTTCACCATCGACGCCGAGGTGCACCGCGCGGTCACCGAGATCGCCCGCGCCCAGGGCGCGTCGGTCTTCATGGTCATGCACGCCACCCTCGCGGTGCTGCTGGCCCGACTGAGCTCGACCTCCGACATCGCGATCGGCACCGCGATCGCGGGCCGCGGCGAGCGCGAGCTCGACGGCCTGGTCGGCATGTTCGTCAACACGCTGGTGCTGCGGACCCGCGTCGAGCCGGAGACGGACTTCCAGACGCTGCTCGCGCACGTGCGTGCGGCCGACCTCGGCGCGTACGCGCACACCGAGATCCCGTTCGAGCGCGTCGTCGACGTGCTGAGCCCGACCCGGACGCAGTCGCACCACCCGCTGTTCCAGGTCGCGATCGCGTTCCAGGACGCGCAGGACCTGCGGCTCGAGCTGCCGGGTCTGACGGCCACGCCCGAGGACATCGAGGCGAACATCGCCAAGTTCGACCTGCAGCTCTCGCTCGCCGAGCAGGTGGACGCCGACCGACGCCCGAACGGCATGCTCGCCTCGTTCGACTTCGCCACCGACCTGTTCGACGCCGCGACCGTCCGCACGTTTGCCGAGCGCCTCGTGCGGATCCTGTCCACCGTCGTCGTCGACCCGACCGTTCCGGTCGGCGACGTGCCGATCCTCGACCCCGACGAGGAGCACGCGCTCGCCGGTGTCGCGGGCGCGCAGCCGCTCGAGGCGCGGACCCTGCCGCAGATCCTCGGCGCGGCGGTTGCCGTCGACCCGGACCTGGCCGCCGTGGACGCGGCGGGTGTACAGGTCAGCTACCGCGAGCTCGACGACCGCTCGAACCGTCTTGCGCGGGTGCTGCGCGAGCGCGGTGTCGGCGTCGGCACCTTCGTCGCCGTCGCGATGCCGCGGTCGATCGACACGGTCACCGCGGTGTGGGCGATCGCGAAGACCGGAGCCGCCTTCCTCCCGGTGGACCCGAGCTACCCGGCCGATCGCATCGCCCACATGCTCACCGATTCCGGTGTGGCCGTTGGTATCACGACCGGTGATCACCGGTCGGCGCTGGCGGGCGAGGTCGACTGGCTCATCGTCGACAGCGCGGAGACCGGTGAGCTGGTGTCGGGCGCGTCCGCCGACCCGTTGGACCTGACCGAGTTCACCCGCCCGATCCGGGTGGACGACGCGGCGTACGTCATCTACACCTCGGGTTCGACCGGGCAGCCGAAGGGGGTCGTGGTCACGCACCGCGGCCTGGCCGACCTCGTCGCCGAACAGCAGCTCCATCTGTTGCTCGAAGCGGGTTCGCGCGCGCTGCAGTTCGCCTCGCCGAGCTTCGACGCATCCGTGTTCGAGATGATGATGGCGTTCGGCAGTGCCTCGACACTGGTGATCGCGCCCGCCGACCTGTACGGCGGCGAGGAGCTCTCGACCTTCCTGCGCGAGCAGCGGGTCACGCACGCCTGCATCACCCCGGCCGCGATGGCCGCCGCGAACCCCGCGGGCCTCGACGACCTGCGCGTGCTCGCGGTCGCGGGTGACGTCTGCCCGCCGGAGCTCGTGGCCCGCTGGGCGCCGAGCCGCACGATGTTGAACCTGTACGGCCCCACCGAGACCACGGTGTGGGCGACGGTGTCGGCACCGCTCGTGGCGGGTGCCCCGATCACCATCGGTGCGCCGACCCGGGGCTTCCGGGTCGCGGTGCTCGACTCGCGGCTGAACCCGGCGCCGGTCGGTGTCGCGGGTGAGCTGTACCTGTCGGGGCCCGCCCTGGCCCGCGGCTACCACGCGCGCGGCATGCTGACCGCGGAGCGGTTCGTGGCGAACCCGTTCGGTGCGCCGGGGGAGCGGATGTACCGCACCGGCGACGTGGTCCGGTGGACCGCCGACGGAAACCTCGAGTACGTCGGCCGCGCAGACTTCCAGGTGAAGGTGCGCGGGTTCCGGATCGAGCTCGGTGAGATCAGCGGCGCCCTCGCCTGCCACGACAGCGTCGGCTTCGTCACCACCGAGGGTGTCACCGCCCCCGACGGGGGCACCGTCCTGGTCGCGTACGTGCTGCCCGTCGCCGGCCGCGAGGTGGACCAGGAGGTGCTGCGCTCGTTCGCGGCCGAGTTCCTGCCCGCGTACATGGTCCCGTCGTTCGTGATCGCCCTCGACGAGGTGCCGCTCACGCCCGCAGGCAAGCTCGACCGCAGGGCGCTGCCGGCACCCGAGTTCGTCACCGCCACCGTCGACTACGTCGCACCGCGCTCGCTCACAGAGGAGCTCGTCGCCGGAATCTTCGCCGAGGTGCTCGGGGTCGAGCGGGTCGGCGTGACGTCGAGTTTCTTCGACCTCGGCGGAAACTCGCTGTCCGCGACCAAGGTCACCGCCCGGATCGGTGCGGCGCTCGGCGTCCAGGTCGGTGTGCGGGAACTGTTCGACGCCCCCACCGTTGCGGAACTGGCCGCGCGCGTGGAGCATTCGACCGCGGTCGAGTCGCGCGCACTGACCGCGACCGAGCGCCCGGCGCGGATTCCGTTGTCCCTCGCGCAGCGGCGGATGTGGTTCCTCAACCAGTTCGACACCGAGTCCGCGGCCTACAACGTGCCGCTGGCGGTCCGGCTGTCCGGCGCACTCGACGTCGAGGCGCTGCGCCACGCGGTGATGGACGTGGTGGCGCGCCACGAGGTTCTGCGCACGGTATACCCGGACTCGGTGGACGGCCCGTTCCAGGAGATTCTGTCGGTCTCCGATCTCGACGCGTCCCTCGCCACGGTCGCCGTGGCCGAGGACGAGATCGTCGGCCGTGCGGTCGAGCTGATCTCCCGCGGCTTCGACGTCACCGTCGCGCCGCCGGTCCGGATGGCACTGCTGGAGATCTCGCCGACCGAGCGGGTGCTCGTCGTGGTGATGCACCACATCACCGCAGACGGCGCCTCGGTGGCGCCGCTGGCGCGCGACATCATGATCGCGTACGGCGCACGCTCGTTCGGCGTGGCGCCGCAGTGGGCCCCGCTGCCGGTGCAGTACGCCGACTATGCGATCTGGCAGCTCGAGACGCTCGGCTCGCTCGACGATCCCGAGTCGCGCGCGAGCCGGCAGAGCGCCTACTGGAGCGAGCAGCTCGCCGGTCTCCCCGAGGTGCTGGACCTGCCGATGGACCGGCCGCGCCCCGCGGTGCAGTCCACGGCCGGTGCGAACGTCGAGTTCGTCGTCGACGCCGACCTGCACGCACGACTGGTGGAACTGGCCCGCGGCCGCGGCGCCAGCCTGTTCATGGTGCTGCACTCCGCGTTCGCGGTGCTGCTGTCGCGACTGGGCCGCGAGTCCGACATCGCGATCGGCACGCCGGTTGCCGGTCGTGGCGAGCAGTCCCTCGACGACCTCGTCGGCATGTTCGTCAACACCCTGGTGCTGCGCACCGAGGTCGATCCGGGTGCGACGTTCGAGTCGCTGGTCGAGGCTGCCCGCGAGACGGATCTGTCCGCGTTCACCCACGCGGACATGCCCTTCGAGCAGTTGGTCGAGGTGCTCGCCCCCTCCCGCTCGACGGCGTACTCGCCGCTGTTCCAGGTGATGTTCACGATGCAGAACAACACCCAGGCGACCTTCGAGCTGCCCGGACTTGCCGTGAGCGGACTGACGTCCGACTTCGACGTCGCCAAGTTCGACCTGCAGCTGACCGTCGGCGATGCGCGCGCCGAGGACGGCACCCCCGCCGCTCTGACCTCCACGCTGAGCTACGCGACCGCGCTGTTCGACGAGGCGACCGTGCGCGGCTTCGCCGACGCCTACCTGCGGATCCTGGCCGCCGTCGCCGCCGACCCGCAGGTCGTGGTCGGTGACGTGGAGATCGCGGGCGCCGCGGACCGGTCCGCGATCGCCGCGGTCAACGCGACGGCGCACCCGGTGGCCGAGGCCACCCTGGTCGACCTGTTCGACGCGCAGGTCGCCCGCACGCCGGACGCGGTCGCGCTGGTCTTCGAGGGCGAGCGCCTGACCTACTCCGAGTTCGACACGCGCGCGAACCGATTGGCGCGCAAGCTGATCGACGCCGGCGTCGGTCCGGACACGCTCGTCGCCCTGGCGGCGCGCCGGTCGATGGAGCTGCTGGTCGGCATGTACGCGGTGGTCAAGGCCGGCGGTGCCTACGTGCCGGTGGACCCCGACCATCCCGCGGACCGTACCCGGTACGTGCTCGAGTCCTCGGCCCCGGCCGTCGTGCTCACCGGTGGCGACGTCGACCTCGACGTGCAGGCAGGCACCACGAGCTGGTCGCTCGACTCCCTCGACCTCAGCGGATACTCGGACGCCCCGGTCGCCGACGCGGATCGGCTTGCGCCGCTTCGTGATTCGAACACCGCTTACGTGATCTACACGTCCGGGTCCACCGGCCGCCCGAAGGGCGTAGCGGTGCCGCACGCGGGCATCGTCAACCGCCTCGAGTGGATGCAGGCGCAGTACCCGATGGGGCCGGAGGACACGGTCGTCCAGAAGACGCCGTCGACCTTCGACGTCTCGGTGTGGGAGTTCTTCTGGCCGCTGCAGGTCGGTGCCACGCTGGTGATCGCGCGCCCGGACGGGCACCGCGACCCGCTGTACCTGGCGGAGCTCATCGAGTCGGAGTCCGTCACGACCGCCCACTTCGTGCCGTCGATGCTGTCGGCGTTCACGTCCGTGGTCGACGCCGGGCGGGTGCCGTCCCTGCGTCAGGTCTTCTGCTCCGGCGAGGCGCTGACGCCGCAGGCCGCGCAGGCGTTCGCCGGCCTGAGTGCGGCGGCGCTGCACAACCTCTACGGGCCGACCGAGGCGTCCGTCGACGTCACGTTCCACGAGTACACGCCGGCCGACACCGCCACGGTGCCGATCGGTGGCCCCGTCTGGAACACGCAGCTGCACGTGCTCGACGGCCGGCTTCGTCCGGTCCCGCTCGGTGTCGCGGGTGAGCTGTATCTGGCGGGCACCCAGCTCGCGCGCGGGTACGTCGGCCGCGCCGACCTGTCGGCGGACCGGTTCGTCGCCGATCCCACGGCCGACGGTCAGCGGATGTACCGCACCGGTGACCTCGTCAAGTGGGTCGAAAGCTCCACCGGTGGACTGGAACTGGTGTACCTGGGGCGGACCGACTTCCAGGTCAAGCTGCGTGGTCTGCGGATCGAGCTCGGTGAGATCGAGTCGGTGCTCCTCGAACAGTCCGAGGTCGCGCAGGCCGCCGTCCTCGTGCGCGAGGACGTTCCGGGCGCACAGCAGCTCGTCGCTTACCTGACCGCGGCGGCGGGCGCTGCCCCGCAGGTCGACGCGCTGTCCGCCGCCCTCGCTGTGCGGCTGCCCGAGTACATGGTGCCGTCGGTGCTGATGGTCCTCGACGCGTTGCCGCTCAATGCCTCCGGAAAGCTCGACCGCAAGGCGCTGCCCGCGCCGGACCTCGCCGACCGGTCGGAGACCTACCGGGCGCCGAGCAGCCCGACCGAGACCGTGCTGTGCCGACTGGTGGCCGAGCTGCTCGGCCTGGACCGCGTCGGTGTGGACGACTCGTTCTTCGCGCTCGGCGGCGATTCGATCATGGCCATCCAGCTGGTCTCGCGGGCCAAGCGGGAGGGCATCGTGCTCAAGCCCGCGCTCGTGTTCGAGCACAAGACGATCGCGGCCCTCGCCCGGGTCGCGGCGGTCGGCGCCGACACGGTGACGCTCGACGAGTTGCCGGGAGGCGGCGTCGGTGAGCTGCCGCTGACCCCGATCGTGGCGTGGATGATCGAGCACCTGCGGGAGTTCGACGAGTTCTCGCAGGCCGTGATGCTCACGCTGCCCGCGGGCATCGCCGAGGCCGAGCTGTACGACACCGTGCAGACGGTGCTCGATCACCACGACATGCTGCGCTCGCGGCTGGTGCGTGCCGAGAGCGGCGGCCACCTCGAGGTGTCCGGTGCCGGTTCGGTCTCCGCGGCCGCCGTCGTCACCCGGGTACCGGTCGCCGACCGACCCGGCACGGACGCGTTCGGTGCGCTCGCCGAGGCCGAGATGCGCGCCGCGGCAACCCGACTCGACCCCGAGTCCGGGGCGATGGTGCAGTTCGTCTGGTTCGATCCGGCCACCGCTGGCACCGGTCGACTGCTCGTCCTCGCCCACCACCTGGTCGTCGACGGCGTCTCCTGGCGTGCCCTGGTCCCGGATCTGGCGCTGGCCTGGGTCCAGGCGACACAGGGTCAGGGGCCGGAGCTGTCCGCGGTCGGCACCTCGTTCCGGCGCTGGGCACACGGCCTGGCCGACGCCGCCGCCGATCGCGTCACCGAACTGCCGTTGTGGCGGACCGTGCTCGACGGAGAGGACCCGCTGCTCGGTGCCCGTGCGCTCGACCCCGAGGCAGACACCGTCTCGAGCCTCGCGGACCTTCGGGTCGAGCTCGACCCCGACGTCGCGGAGGCCGTCCTCGGGCGGGTGCCGGCGATGGTGCACGGCACCCCGAACGACGGACTGCTCACCGCGCTCGCGCTGGCGGTCGCGAAGTGGCGGCGGGATCGGGGCGTCGACGCGCCCGGTGCCGTCGTCACCCTCGAGGGCCACGGCCGCGAGGAACAGGCCGTGCCCGGCGCGGACCTGGCCAACACCGTCGGATGGTTCACCACCGCGTTCCCGGTGCGACTCGACCTCGCCGGCATCGACCTAGACGAGGCGTTCGCGGGCGGCGCGGCGGCCGGCGCCGCGATCAAGCGGGTCAAGGAGCAGCTGCTCGCGATCCCGGATCACGGCATCGGCTACGGCCTGCTCCGTTACCTGAACGCGGACACCGCCGCCGAGTTGCGCGAGCTGCCGGCACCGCAGATCGGGTTCAACTACCTCGGCCGGGTCGCGACCGCCGCGGTCGATGGCGACGCCGCCTGGGTCCCGGACACCGAATCGGGCAGCCTCGGTGGCGTGCGCGACGCGGGCATGACCGCGCCGGCGATCCTCGACATCAACGCCTCCGCGGTCGACACCGCCGACGGCACCCGCCTCGGCGCCACCTTCTCCTACGCGACCGCCGTGCTGGACGGCGCCGACGCCCAGGCGATCGCCGACCTGTGGGTCCAGGCGCTGACCGCGCTCGTCACCCATGCCGACGCCCCCGGAGCCGGCGGATTCACTCCGTCCGACCTGCCGCTGGTGACCCTCGACCAAGCCGGTGTCGAGTCGCTCGAGGCCCGTCATCCGGGACTGGCCGACGTGTGGTCGCTCTCGCCGCTGCAGGAGGGACTGCACTTCCACGCCCAGTTCGCGGGCGAGCACCTCGACGCCTACATGGTCCAGACGGTTCTCGACCTGACGGGCACCGTCGACCCGCAACGCCTCCGGGCGGCAGGTCAGGCGCTGTTGCGCCGGCACGCGAACCTGCGCGTCGCGTTCGACTCGGCCTCCGGAGATCCGGTGCAGATCGTGCCCACGGACGTGGAACTGCCTTGGCAGACGGTCGATCTGAGTGCGGATTCGGATCCGGACGCGGCGTTCGAGCGGTTGCTCGTGCAGGACCGGGCCCGCGGGTTCGACATGTCGGTTCCGCCCCTGATCCGATTCACCCTTGCCGACCTCGGTCGTGGCCGGTACCGAATGCTCTCGACCAACCACCACGTCCTCCTGGACGGCTGGTCGACCCCGTTGCTGCTCAAGGATCTGCTGTACCTGTACGCGACCGGTGGCGACGCCTCGACGATGCCTCCGGCGGGCGAGTACCGGGACTTCCTGGTGTGGCTGGCCGATCGTGACCACGCCGCCTCCGCGGCAGCGTGGCGCGAGGCGTTCGCCGGGCTCGACGAGCCGTCGCTGCTCGCGGCCGGAGAGGGCGACGGGTCGGTGGCGTCCACCGACCTGTCCCGGTTCGCGTCCGCCGACCTGACCGGCGAGCTGACCGCGCTCGCTCGCAGGCACGGCGTCACGCTCAACACCGTCGTGCAGGCGGCCTGGGGCATCGTGCTCTCGGCCCTCACCTCCAGCACCGACGTGGTGTTCGGTTCGACCGTCTCCGGGCGTCCCGCGGATCTCCCGGGTGTCGAGTCGATGATCGGCCTGTTCATCAACACGCTTCCGGTGCGCGTGACGCTGAACCCTGCCGAGACCCCGACCGACCTGCTGGCGCGGGTTCAGGTCGAGCAGGCCGCTCTCCTGGACCACCACTACCTCGGCCTGGCCGAGATTCAGCAGACCGTCGGGGCCGGTGCGTCGTTCGACACGTTGACCGTGTTCGAGTCCTACCCGGTCGATCAGGAGGCGCTCGCGCAGGCCGCCGACATCGACGGCATGCGGGTGGCCGGACTGCGCGGCATGGACTCGACGCACTATCCGCTCACGCTGGTCGCCAGCGTCGCCGATCGCCTGCACCTGCAGGTGAAGTACCTCACCGGCGTCTACACCGCCGACGAGGTCCAGGCACTGCTCGACCGGGTGCTCCGGGTGCTCACCGCGTTCGCGGAGTCTCCCGACCAGCCGGTCGCCGCCCTCGACGTACTCGACGAGGCGGAGCGCGAGCAACTCCTCGACGGCTGGACCGTGCCCGGTATCGGTGTGCCCGACCGGACGCTGGTCGACGTGTTCGCGGAGCGCGCGGCCGCACACGCCGACCGCACCGCGGTCGTCGCGGCGGGGGAGCGGATGACCTACGCCGAGCTGTCGTCGCGGGTCAACCGCCTGGCCCGCGTGCTGATCGCCGAGGGCGTGGGCCCGGAGTCCATGGTCGCGGTCGCGATGCCCCGGACCGCGGATCTGATCGTCGCCCTGCTCGCGGTGCTGCAGGCCGGTGGTGCCTATGTGCCGGTGGACGTCACCTACCCGCAGGACCGCCTCGCGTACATGCTCGAGGACGCGGCTCCGGTCTGCGTGATCTCGACCGTCGCCGACATCGAGGCCTTGCCGGACAACGACGTTCGTCCGCTGTTGCTGGATTCGCCGGAGTTGGCGGCTCGGCTGTCCGAGGTCTCGGACGCCCCGCTCGCCGATGCCGAGCGGGTCGCCCCGCTGTCCCCGGTGCACCCGGCGTACGTGATCTACACCTCGGGTTCGACGGGCCGGCCCAAGGGCGTCGTGGTTCCGCACTCGGACGTGCTCACCCTGATGGCGAACACGCAGGTCGAGTTCGGGTTCGACGAGACCGATGTGTGGACGATGTTCCACAGCTACGCGTTCGACTTCTCGGTCTGGGAGCTGTGGGGTCCGCTGCTGTTCGGCGGCAGCCTCGTGGTGGTGGACTTCCTGACCTCCCGCTCGCCCGAGGACTTCCTCGAGCTGCTGCGCGCCGAGAAGGTCACGGTGCTCAACCAGACGCCGTCGGCGTTCTACCAGCTCGCCGAGGCCGACCGGATTGCAGGGGACAGCTCTGTCTCCGTTTCGGCGGATGCCGAGCCGCTGAGCCTGCGGTACGTGATCTTCGGCGGCGAGGCCCTCGACCTCGGACAGTTGGACCGTTGGTACTCGCGGCACGCCGACGACGCGCCGCGCTTGGTGAACATGTACGGCATCACCGAGACCACCGTGCACGTCAGCTACCTGGCGCTCGATCGCGAGTTCGCGCGCGAGTCCACCGCCAGCGTCATCGGTCGCGGCCTGCCCGGCATGGGTGTGTACGTTCTCGACTCGCGCCTGCAGCCGGCCCCGGTCGGCGTGACCGGCGAGATGTACGTCCGCGGCGGCCAGTTGGCGCGCGGCTACCTCGGTCGCCCCGACCTGACCGCGGACCGTTTCGTGTCCGACCCGTTCGGTGCGGAGGGCGAGCGGATGTACCGCTCCGGCGACCTCGCCCGCTGGAACACCGACGGTCAGCTGGAGTACCTGGGCCGCAGCGACTTCCAGGTGCAGCTGCGCGGTTTCCGTATCGAACTCGGGGAGATCGAGTCGACGCTGCTGCGCTTCCAGGGTGTCGCGGCGTCCGCGGTGCTCGTCCACTCTGATCCGCACACCGGCGACCGCCTGGTCGGCTACGTGGTGCCCGAGACCGGAGTGAGCATCGACACGGACGCGGCGCTCGCGCATGTGGGCGAGTTCCTCGCGGCATACATGGTGCCGTCGGTGCTCGTCGTGCTCGACGAGTTCCCGCTCACGGCGAACGGCAAGCTCGACCGTCGCGCCCTGCCGTCCCCCGACTTCGCCTCGACTGCAACGGAATTCGTCGCACCGAGGAATCTGGTCGAAGAGGCGATCGCGTCGGTCTTCGCAGAGGTGCTCGGAGTCGAGCGCATCGGCGTGCACGACAGCTTCTTCTCCCTCGGCGGCAACTCGCTTGTCGCCACCCGGGTGATCGCGCGGATCAACGCGGCGCTCGACGTGCGCGTCGGCGTTCGCGAACTGTTCGAGGCCCCGTCGGTCGCCGAACTCGCGATCCGGGTCGAGCAGGCCGGCGACCCCGGTGCCGCTCGTCCGGCGCTCGTGGCGGCGGCCCGGCCGGCGCACGTGCCGCTCTCGCTGGCCCAGCAGCGGCTGTGGTTCCTCAACCGGTTCGATCCCGACTCGTCGGGCTACAACATCCCGATGGCCGTGCGGCTGACCGGTGAGCTCGACGTCGCGGCCCTGCAGGCCGCGGTCGCGGACGTGCTGGCGCGGCACGAGTCGCTGCGCACCAGGTACCCGGACTCGGAGCAGGGCCCGGCACAGGTCGTCCTGCCCGCTTCCGAGGTCGAACTCGACCTTGCGCCGGTGACGGTCGACGAGTCGGAGCTGCTCGCCACCGCGGCGGAGTTCCTGTCCGGCGGCTTCGACGTGCGGATCGCGCCGCCGGTGCGGGCGCGCCTGTTCGAGGTCTCCGCGTCCGACCGCGTGCTGGTGATGGTGGTGCACCACATCAGTGCGGACGGCATGTCCATGGCGCCGCTCGCCCGCGACGTCATGATCGCCTACACCTCGCGCGCCGCGGGCTCGGCTCCGGCGTGGACGCCGCTGCCCGTGCAGTACGCGGACTTCGCGCTGTGGCAGCACCAGGTCCTCGGCTCGCCCGAGGACGCGACCAGCCTGGCGGCCCGGCAACTCGCCTTCTGGACCAAGGAGCTCTCGGCCCTGCCTGCCGCGCTCGACCTGCCGACCGACCGGCCCCGGCCGGCCGAGCAGTCGATGCTCGGCGCCCGGTACGACTTCGCGATCGACGAGCGCACCACCCGCGCGGTCCGCGCGCTGGCGACCGCGCACGCCGCGACGCCGTTCATGGTCCTGCACGCGGCGCTGTCGGTGCTGCTGTCGCGACTGTCCGGGGAGTCGGACATCGCGATCGGCACCCCGGTCGGCGGTCGCGGCGAGGCCGCGCTCGACGATCTCGTCGGCATGTTCGTCAACACCCTGGTCCTGCGGACCGAGGTGGATGCGGCGACGTCCTTCGCCGATCTGCTCGACACCGTCCGCTCCACCGACGTCCGGGCCTTCGGGCACATGGACGTGCCGTTCGAGCAGCTCGTCGACGCCCTCAACCCGGTGCGGTCGAAGGCCCACAACCCCCTGTTCCAGGTGTCGCTCGCACTGCAGAACCAGGAGCGTGCCGTCCTCGAACTGCCCGGGCTGACCGTCGGTGCGCTCGACACCGAGGCGAACGTCACCCAGTTCGACCTCGACCTCACTCTCGGCGAGCGAATCGACGAATCGGGCGAGCTGACCGGCATGTACGCGTACTTCGTGTACGCGACGGACCTGTTCGACGAGTCGACGATCGCGTCGTTCGCCCAGCAGTTCGTTCGCCTTCTCGAGGCGGTGGCCGTCGACGCGGCGCAGCCGGTCGGCGACATCGCGCTGCTCGACGAGGCCGAACGCGAGCGCGTGCTGCGGCAGTGGAACGACACCTCGGTGGACCTCGAGCCCGCCACGCTCGCCGCACTGTTCGACGAGCAGGTCGCACGCACGCCCGACGCGGTGGCCTTCGTCTTCGAGGGTGCCGAGCTGACCTACGCCGAGTTCGACGCCCGCGCGAACCGGTTGGCGCGGGCCCTGATCGAGCGGGGCGTCGGACCGGACGACGCGGTCGGGCTGTGCCTGAACCGCTCGTTCGAGCTGCTCGTCGCGATGTACGCCGTCGTCAAGGCCGGCGGCGCCTACGTGCCGATCGATCCGGAGCATCCGGCCGACCGCATCGAGTACGTGCTGTCCTCGTCGGCGCCCGTGTGCGTCCTCACGAGCTCCGACACCGGCGCCGCGCTGCCCGCCGGCGGCGAGGTCGTCGACCTCGACCTGCTCGACCTCGCCGCCTACCGCGACGAGCCGGTCACCGACGCCGAGCGTCGGTCCCCGCTGCGGCCCGACAACGTGGCGTACATCCTGTACACCTCGGGATCGACCGGACGCCCCAAGGGCGTGACGGTCTCGCACCGGGCGATCACCAACCAGACCCGCTGGATGCACGGGTACTTCGATCTCACCGCGGCCGACCGGACCATGCAGAAGGCGCCGGTCACCTTCGACGTCTCGGTCTGGGAGTGCTTCGCGCTGCTCCAGGTCGGCGGTTCGGTCGTGATCCTGCGGCCCGACGGCCACCGCGATCCCGCGTACATGGCCAAGGTCATGGACGAGTACTCGGTGACCATCGCCGAGTTCGTCCCGTCGCTGCTCGACATGCTCCTGCCCGACGACGGTGCGACGCTGCCCGCCTCCATGCGGCAGATCCTCGGCGGCGGCGAGGCGCTGACCCCGCAGACCGCTCGACGGGTCGCCGCGCGCGGCGTCCGGGTCGAGAACACCTACGGTCCGACCGAGGCCGCGATCACCACGACGAACTTCGACGGCACCGACGTCGCCGACGTCGCGGTCGTCCCCATCGGTCGCGGGGTGTGGAACACCACCTCGTACGTGCTCGACGCCCGGCTCCAGCCGGTGGCCGCCGGCGTCTCCGGCGAGCTGTATCACGGCGGAGCGCAGCTGGCCCGCGGGTACCACGGCCGCGCCGACCTCACCGCCGACCGATTCGTCGCGAACCCGTTCGGCGCGGCGGGAGACCGGCTGTACCGCACCGGCGACCTCGTGCGCTGGAACTCCGACGGTCAGCTGGAGTTCCTCGGGCGCACCGACTTCCAGGTCAAGCTGCGCGGTCTGCGCATCGAACTCGGCGACATCGAGGCCGCGTTGCTCGACGTCGACGGACTCGACCAGTGTGTCGTCGTCCTGCACCGGGACTCGCACGTCGGCGACCAGCTCGTCGCCTACGTCGTGGGCACCGGTCTCGAGATCGCCGAAGTCAAGGCGCACCTCGGTGCGCGGGTGCCGTCCTACATGGTGCCGGCCGCGTTCGTGGTTCTCGACGAGATGCCGCTGAACAGCTCCGGCAAGCTGGACCGCCGGGCTCTGCCCGCCCCGCAGATCGAAGCGAGCCCGGTCGCGCACGTCGCCCCGCGGACCGCGGTCGAGGAGATCGTCGCCGGCGTCTTCGCCGAGGTCGTCGGCGCCGAGCAGGTCGGAGCCACCGACAGCTTCTTCGAGCTCGGTGGCCACTCGTTGCTCGCCGTGCGCGTGCTGGCGCGGATCAACGACGAGTTCGGCACGGCGCTCGGTGTCCGGGTGCTCTTCGACGCCCCGACCGTCGAGGAACTGGCCACGCTCGTGGAGCGGTCCGGCGCCGCCACCGACCGGCCGGCCCTGACCGCGCGGCCGCGTCCGGAGCGGATCCCGCTCTCGCTCGCGCAGCAGCGCATGTGGTTCCTCAACCAGTACGACACGTCGTCGGCGGCCTACAACATCCCGTTCGCGGTGCGTCTGTCCGGGCAGCTCGACGTGCCCGCGATGACCGCCGCGGTGCGGGACGTGGTGTCCCGGCACGAGTCGCTGCGGACCCTGTTCCCGAACTCGGATTCCGGTCCGTTCCAGCGGATCCTGTCCGTGGACGAGGTCCCGCTGGACCTGGCTCCGGTCTCGGTGGACGCGAGCGAGGTCGCGGCCGCGGTGCGCGAGTTCGCGCTCGCGCCGTTCGACGTCGCCGTCGAAATGCCGTTGCGTGCCAAGCTGATCCGGGTCGGCGAGTCCGAACATGTGCTGGCCATGACCGTTCACCACATCTCCGGTGACGGCGCGTCCACCGCGCCGTTGGCCCGTGACCTCATGGTCGCCTACCTCGCTCGCACCTCCGGCGAGGCGCCCGCGTGGGCGCCCCTGCCGGTGCAGTACGCGGACTACAGCCTGTGGCAGCGCGAACTGCTCGGTGACGAATCCGACCCGAACTCGCTGGCGGCGGCGCAGGCCGACTACTGGCGTGGCCAGCTCGCGGGTGTCGCGGAGGTCCTCGACCTGCCGACCGACCGCCCACGGCCGACCCAGCGGACCCAGCAGGGTGCGTCCACCTCGCTGCCCGTGTCCGCCGAGACCGCTGCGGCGCTGCAGCGGCTGGCGAACGCGCACGGCGCCTCCATGTTCATGGTCGTGCACGCCGCGCTCGCGGTGCTGCTCGCCCGGCTCAGTGCGACCACCGACATCGCGGTCGGCACCCCCATCGCGGGGCGCAACGAGGAGGCCCTCGGCGACCTGATCGGCATGTTCGTCGGCACCCTGGTGCTGCGGACCGAGGTCGAGCCCGACCTCACGTTCACCGAACTGCTCGCTCGGGCGCGGCAGAGCGATCTCGCCGCCTACTCGAACGCCGACCTGCCGTTCGAGCGGCTCGTCGACCTGCTCGGGGTGGCCCGCTCCACCTCGCACACGCCGCTGTTCCAGGTGGTGCTGTCCACCGAGGACGTGGAGGGCGACGCACGCTTCGAGCTGCCCGGCCTCGCGGTCTCGGGTGTCGAATTCGACGGCCACGTCGAGAAGTTCGACCTCGAGGTGTCCTACGGCAGGCGTCCGGACATCGACGGGTTGGCCGTGACCTTCGGCTACGCCACCGACATCTTCGACGCCGGCACCGTCGACTCGTTCGCGCGCCGGTTCGTCCGGATCCTCGACGCGGTCGCGACCGACGGCGAGGTCGTCGTGTCCGACATCGACCTGCTCGACGACGTCGAACGAGCCGAACTCGTCGCGGTCCACGGCCCGCAGGCGCCGGCCGCGGCCACCCTCGCCGACCTGCTGGCGGCCGCGGCCGCACAGGACCCGGACCGAATCGCGTTGACGCACCGGGGTGTCGAGGTCAGCTACCGCGACCTCGACGAGCGGTCGAACGCCCTCGCCCGGGTCCTGATCGGACGCGGCGTCGGTGCCGAGGACTACGTGGCGCTCGGGGTGACCCGGTCGGTCGAGTCCGTCACCGCGATGTGGGCGGTCGCCAAGACCGGCGCCGCCTTCCTGCCGGTCGACCCGAACTACCCGGCCGAGCGGATCGAGCACATGCTCACCGACTCCGGTGCGGCGCACGGAATCACCGTGCGCGGCGAACTCGCGTCGCTGCCCGCCGGCACCGACTGGATCGTGCTCGACGAGCCGGCCGTCACCGCGCAGATCGAGGCCGCATCCGTCGCGGCGATCACCGACGCGGACCGCGTCGTGCCGACCGTGCTCGACCACCCGGCGTACCTGATCTACACGTCCGGTTCCACCGGTGTCCCCAAGGGCGTGGTGGTCACCCACCGCGGTCTGCACGCGCTCTCCGAGGAGCAGCGGACCCGGTTCGCCGTGACGCCCGACGCCCGGGTGCTGCACTTCTCGTCGCCGAGCTTCGATGCCTCGGTGCTCGAGTACCTGCTCAGCTTCGGTGCCGCGGCGACCATGGTGGTCGCGCCGACCGACGTGTACGGCGGCGCGGAACTGGCCGCCCTGCTGCGCGAGCAGCGGGTCACTCACGCCTTCGTCACCCCGGCGGCACTGGCCTCCGTGGACCCCGACGGGCTCGACGCGCTCGGGACCGTCGTCGTCGGCGGCGACTCCTGCCCGCCGGAACTCGTCGCCCGTTGGGCGGTGGGACGGAGCATGTTCAACGCCTACGGTCCGACCGAGTCGACCGTCGCCGTGACCGTCGAGGGTCCGCTCGAGGCCGGTCGCCCGGTCGCGATCGGCGGCCCGATCCGCGGCGTCGTCGCGCACGTTCTCGATGCCCGGTTGCGGCCGGTGCCTGTCGGGGTGCCGGGTGAGCTGTACCTCGCCGGTGCAGGCCTGGCCCGGGGCTACCACGCCCGGACCGCGCTCACCGCGGACCGGTTCGTCGCCGACCCGTTCGGCGACGCCGGCGTGCGGATGTACCGCACCGGTGACGTCGTGCGCTGGGTGCACGGCACCGGCGGCGAGCTCACCCTCGAATACCGCGGCCGCTCCGACTTCCAGGTCAAGATCCGCGGCTTCCGCATCGAACTCGGAGAGGTCAGCGCCGCGCTGTCCTCTCACCCGTCGGTCGCGTTCGCGCACACCGCCGGGTGGACGAACGAGGCGGGGGACACCTCGCTGGTGTCCTACGTCCTCGCCGCCGAGGACGCGACGGTTCGCGTCGGCGACCTGCTCGAGCACGTCGCCGCGTCCCTGCCGGCGTACATGGTGCCGTCGGCGGTCACCGTGCTCGACGAGATCCCGCTGACCCCGGCGGGCAAGCTCGACGCGCGGGCCCTGCCCGAGCCCGAGATCGTCTCGGTCACCGCGGGTTACGTCGCGCCGCGCACGCCCACCGAGGAGATCGTGGCCGGTGTGTTCGGCGAGGTTCTCGGCGTCGCCCGGGTCGGCTCGACCGACGACTTCTTCGATCTCGGCGGCAACTCCCTGATCGCCACCCGCGTCACTGCCCGGCTCGGTGCGGTCCTCGGACTGTCCGTCGGCGTGCGCGAGGTGTTCGAGGCGTCGACGGTCAACGCACTCGCGGCGCTCGTGGAGTCCGCTCGGGCGCAGGGTGGTTCGCGGATCCCGCTCACCGTCGCCCAGCGCCCGGCCCGGATTCCGTTGTCGCTCGCGCAGCGCCGAATGTGGTTCCTCAACCAGTTCGACACCGAGTCCGCGGCCTACAACATCCCGTTGGCGGTCCGGCTGTCCGGCGACCTGGACGTGCGGGCGCTGCGCCACGCCGTCGCGGACGTGCTCGAGCGGCACGAGTCGCTGCGCACGGTGTACCCCGCCGTGGACGGCGAGCCGTACCAGGTGGTCCTGCCCGCCGTCGAGGTGCTCGCGGAGCTGACGCCGAGCCGGGTGAGCGAGGAGACGCTCGTCGCCGAGGCGATCGCCTTCGGCAACACCGGATTCGACGTCACCGCCGCACCGCCCGTGCGGATCGGACTGTTCGAGGTCGACGACACCGAGCGCGTTCTGGTGGTGGTCGTGCACCACATCGCCGGTGACGGCTCGTCGATGGCCCCGCTCGCCCGCGACGTGATGGTGGCGTACGCCGCCCGCGCCGAGGGCCTGGCGCCGCAGTGGTCGCCGCTGCCGGTGCAGTACGCCGACTTCGCGATCTGGCAGCGCACCGTCCTCGGCGACGAGGCCGACCCGGACTCGATCGCGGCGCGGCAGATCGAGCACTGGCGTGACGCCCTCGCGGACCTGCCCACCCAGCTGGAACTGCCCACCGATCGGCCGCGGCCGCCGGTGCAGTCGCTGCGCGGCGACACCGTCATGTTCTCGATCGACGCGCCGACGCACAACCGCCTGGTCGCGATCGCCCGCGAACGCGGCGCCAGCGTGTTCATGGTCATGCACGCCGCCCTGTCGGTACTGCTGGCCAAGCTGAGTGGCACCACCGACATCGCGATCGGCACCCCGTCGGCGGGCCGCGGCGACGCCGCCCTCGACGACCTGGTCGGCATGTTCGTCAACACCCTGGTGCTGCGCGCCGAGGTGGACCCGAACCGGACCTTCGCCGACCTGGTCGACGCGGTCCGCGCCAGCGACCTCGGGGCCTTCGGGCACACCGACGTCCCGTTCGAGCGGCTCGTCGACGTGCTCGAACCGGAGCGTTCGACGGCTCACTCGCCGCTGTTCCAGGTGATGCTGACCTTCCAGAACCTCGAGCAGGCCAGCTTCGAACTGCCCGGCCTGACGGTCAGCGCCGTCGACTCGGGCCCCGAGGCGGCCAAGTTCGACCTGACGCTCGGACTGCAGGAGGGCTACGACGAGCACGGCGTACCGGCCGAGATCGCGGCGTCCTTCAGCTACGCGACCGACCTGTTCGACGAGGCCACGGTCCGTGGCTTCGCCGACCGGTTCACGCTGCTGCTCACCCAGGTCGCGGCGGATCCGGCGGTGCCGGTCGGCTCGATCGACCTCGTCGACGCGGCGGAGCGGGCGCAGTTGCTGGCGCTCTCGCGTGGCCCGGTCGCGGCGGACGTCGAACGTTCGCTGATCGCGATGTTCGCCGAGCAGGTCACGCGCACCCCGGAGGCCCTCGCGGCGACGTTCGAGAGCGACGCGGTCTCCTACCGGGAGCTGGACGAGCGGGCGAATGCCCTTGCAGCACAGCTGTCCTCGGCTGGGGCCGGGCCGGACGACGTGGTCGCGCTCGCCCTCGGCCGGTCGGTGGAGTGGATCGTCGGCATGCTGGCGACCTGGAAGGTCGGCGCCGCCTACGCGCCGGTCGATCCGACCCACCCGATCGACCGGATCGAGGCGCTGCTGTCCGACACCCACGCGCGCTGCCTGGTCGCGACCGGCGAGTGGGTTCGCGCGACCGGTGTCGGCGCCTCGCTGGGGACCGCGTCCGTGGTGCTCGCCGGCGCGACCGCACCGATCGCCTCCGCGCCGGTGGACCCGTGGACCGAGTCGGGCGCCGGTGCCCGCCTCGGCTACGTCATCTCCACGTCCGGCTCTACGGGTCGCCCCAAGCCGACGCTGGTGCCGATGGCCGGCATCGCGAACACCGTGGACTGGTACCGCCGCGAGCTAGGCCTGGAATCCGGCGACGGTGTGCTGGTCGCGTCCTCTCCGAGCTTCGACCTCACGCAGAAGAACGTCTGGGCGGCGCTCACGTCCGGGGCCACGGTCCGGTTGGCGCCGGAGGGCTTCGACCCCGCTGCGATCCTCTCGATCGTCTCCGACGGCTCCGTCGTCGTGGCGAACATGTCGCCGTCCGCCTTCGAGGCGGTCGTCGACGCCGACGCCGACGGCACGCTGTCGCGGCTGCGGATGCTGTTCCTCGGCGGTGAGGCTGTGAAGCTGACGCCGCTGCGGTCGCTGATCGACGGCGGACTGCGGGTGTTCAACAGCTACGGCCCGACCGAGGCGTCCGACGTGGTCTCCTTCCACGAGGTCGGCCGCGAGGAGCGGGGCAGTGTCCCGATCGGCGTGCCGATTCCGGGCCTGGACCTGTTCGTCCTCGACGACCGGATGCAGCTGGTGCCTGCGGGCATGACGGGTGAGCTGTACGTCGGCGGTGTCGGCGTCGGCCGCGGCTACGGCGCGATGTTCGCGCAGACCGCGGACCGGTTCGTGGCGAACCCCTTCGGGGACAGCGGCTCCCGCCTCTACCGCACCGGCGACCTGGTGCGCTGGACGCGCGAGAACGAGCTGGACTACCTCGGTCGCGCCGACTTCCAGGTCAAGCTGCGCGGCCTGCGGATCGAGCTCGGTGAAATCGAAGCCGTTCTGCACGAGCAGGATTCGGTGGCCCAGGCGGCCGTGCTGGTGCGCGAGGACAGGCCGGGCCAGCAGGTGCTGGTCGGGTATGTCACCGCCGTCCCCGGCGCGACGATCGACGAGGCCGCGCTGGCGGCCGCGCTCGGCAGGCGTCTGCCGGAGTACATGGTCCCGGCGGTGTTCGTGACGCTCGAGGCGTTCCCGCTCAACCGCAGCGGCAAGCTCGACCGGAACGCGCTGCCGGCGCCGGACTACTCGGCACGGGCGAGCGCCTCACGGGCGCCGGCGACCGAGGTCGAGTCGGCTCTGTGCGGGCTGTTCGCGCAGCTGCTCGGGCTCGACTCGGTCGGCGTGGACGATTCGTTCTTCGCGCTCGGTGGCGACAGCATCATGTCGATCCAGCTGGTGGCGAGGGCCAAGGCCGCGGGCATCGTGCTCACCCCGAAGCTGGTGTTCGAGCACAAGACCGTCGCCGCGCTCGCGCGAGTCGCCGCCCTCGGCGCCGACCAGCCGACCCTCGACGAGCTGCCGGGTGGGGGAGTCGGCACGGTGCCGCTCACCGCGGTCATGCACTGGATGGTCGAGCACGGGCGCAGTTACGACCGCTTCTCGCAGGCCGAGATCCTCACCCTGCCGCGGGATCTGGACGTCGACCACCTGACCGGGGCGGTCGCCGCGGTGCTGGGCCGGCACGACATGCTTCGGGCGCGACTGGTTCTCGATGGCGAGCGTCGCCTCGAGATCCCCGCGGCCGCAACGGTCGACGCCTCCGAGCTGGTTCGGGTGGTGCGGTACGAGGGCGAGTTCACCGCGGCCGCGGCCGTCGAACTCGACGCCGCCGCGGGCCGCCTCCGGCCGGCGGACGGCCGGCTCGTCGAGCTGGTGTGGATGCTCGGCGACGACGCGGACGCGCAGGGCTCGGACAATGTCGGACGCCTGCTCGTGCTCGTCCACCACCTCGCGGTCGACGGCGTGTCCTGGCCGATCCTGCTCCAGGACCTCGTCACGGCGTGGGGCCGGATCGCCAGCGGCCAGCCGGTCGAGTTCGGTGAGCGCGGCACGTCCATGCGGCGTTGGGTGCACGGTCTCGTGGACCAGGCGCAGGCGGGCGAGCGGGCCGCCGAACTCGACCTGTGGCGCGCCACCCTGGCCCCGGAGGATCCTCCCCTCGGATCGCGGGCCTTCGACCCCGACCTCGACACGGTCGCGACGGTGCAGGACCTGACCGTCGAGATGCCGGCGTCGATCGTCGAGGACGTGCTCACGACGCTGCCCGAGAAGTACCGGGCGGCCGGCCACGACGGCCTGCTCACCGGTCTGGTCCTCGCACTGACCCGCTGGCGCGCCGCCCGCGGCGTCGACGCGGCCTCCGCGCTGATCATGATGGAGAGCCACGGACGCGAGGAGGAGGTGCTCCCGGGCGCCGACCTCAGCCACACCGTCGGCTGGTTCACCACCCAGTACCCGGTGCGACTCGACCTCGACGGCATCGACCTCGACGCGGACCGTTCGCTCGACGATTCCGTCAAGCGGGTCAAGGAGCAGATGCTTGCGGTGCCCGACCACGGCATCGGCTTCGGCATGCTGCGCTACCTGGACCGCGAGTCCGGGGCGGAACTCGCGTCGCTGCGTACCCCGCAGATCGGGTTCAACTACCTCGGTCGCCGGGGCGGCGCCGAGGTCGACCCCACCGCGATCCGCTCGGGCGACGAGGCCGTGAACCTGGCCGGCGCCCGCAACGACGACATGGTCGTGCCGGCGCTGCTCGACATCAACGCGGCCGCGGTCAGCACCACGGCGGGCACCTCGCTGGTGGCCACGCTGTCCTACGCGACCGGCGTGCTCTCGCGCGCCGACGTCGAGGAGCTCGCCGGGCTGTGGCAGGACTGCCTGGCCGAGCTGGCCGAGCACGCCCGCGCCATCACCACCGGCGGCCTCACCCCGTCCGATCTGCCGCTCGTCCCGGCGGACCAGACGCAGATCGCGCGCTGGGAGCGGCGTTTCCCGACCGTCACCGACGTGTGGTCGCTCTCGCCGCTGCAGGAAGGCCTGCTGTTCCAGTCGCAGCTCAGCGGCGACGCGGAGGACCTCTACCAGGTCCAGATCGTCCTCACCCTCGAGGGCCGCGTCGACACCGAGCGGTTCCGGAAGGCCGGTCAGGCGCTGCTCGACCGGCACCCGAACCTGCGGGCCGCCTTCACCTACGAGGCGGGCATCGCGGCGCAGATCATCCAGTCGGATGTGACGCTGCCGTGGTCCGAGGTGGACCTGACCGGGCTCACTGCCGTCGCGCAGGAGTCCGCGCTCGCCGAGCTGCGTGACGCCGACCGGACCGCCGGCTTCGACCTGCAGTCCGCGCCGCTGATCCGGTTCACGATGGTCAAGCTCGCGGACGAGAAGTACAAGCTGCTCATGCTCAACCACCACGTCCTGATGGACGGATGGTCGACGCCGCTGCTGCTCAAGGACCTGTTCACGCTCTACGCCACCCACGGCGAGACCACCTACCTGCCCGCGGTGCACGAGTACCGCGACTTCCTGGTGTGGCTCTCGGAGCAGGATCGTGGCGAGTCCCTCGCCGCCTGGAAGCAGGCCTTCGACGGGGTCGACGAGCCGACCGTCGTCGTCGGAGACACCGGCACCGACGCCGGCACCTCGCAGGAGCTGTCGGTCGGGCTCGACACCGAGACGTCCGACGCGCTGGTCGCGCTGGGCCGCGAGCACGGTTTCACCATGAACACCGTCGTACAGTCCGCGTGGGCGCTCGTCGTGGCCACTCTCACCGGCCGGGACGACGTCGTCTTCGGCGCCACGGTGTCCGGCAGGCCGCCTTACATCGAGGGCGTCGAGGAGATGATCGGCCTGTTCATCAACACGCTGCCCGTGCGGGTGCGGTTGGACCGGTCGGAGACCCTGACGGAGCTGCTGGTCCGGGTGCAGAGCGAGCAGGCCGACCTGCTCGACCACCACTACCTGGGCATGCCGGACGTGCAGTCGGTGGCGGGGCCGGGCGCGAGCTTCGACACCCTGGCGGTGTTCGAGTCCTACCCCGTCGGAGCCGACGACGTCGCGCAGGCAGCGGACATCGACGGCATGCGCGTCGCCGGCATGGAGGGCCAGGACTCGACGCACTACCCGCTGACCGTGGTCGCCGAGTTCGACAGCGCGCTGACGGTCCGGATGAAGTACCTCGACGGCGCGGTGACGGGTGAGCGCGCCGCGGAGGTGTTCGGCATGCTCGGTCGGATGCTGGCCGAGGTGGCACGAAACCCGCACCAGCGGATCACGGCCGTCGACCTGCTCGACTCGGCGCAGCGCGCCGAGCTCGTGCCCGCCACCAGCGGTCCCGCGGCAGGATTCCGGTCGCTGCCCGAGATCCTGGCCGCGGCGGCCGCGCACGATCCGTCCGCGGCCGCGCTCGTGGCCGGCGCCGAGGTGGTCAGCTACGGGGACCTCGACGATTACTCGAACCGGTTGGCCCGGGTGCTGCTCGAGCGTGGCGCGGGACCGGAGACCGTCGTGGCGATCGCGCTGTCGCGGTCTGTCGAGTCGGTCACCGCGATCTGGGCCGCGATGAAGGCCGGTGCCACCTTCCTGCCGATCGACCCGAGTTACCCGTCCGATCGGATCGAGCACATGCTCAGCGACTCGGGAACCCGGCTCGGTCTGACCATCGGCGCGCATCGCGGCGCGCTGCAGTCGGGTCCGGAGTGGATCGTGCTCGACGACCCGACGGTCGGCGCGGCGATCTCGGACAGGTCCGCGGCACCGGTCACGGACGCGGATCGGTCGCACCCGATCCGCCCGTCCAGCGCGGCGTACATGATCTACACCTCCGGGTCGACGGGCCTGCCCAAGGGCGTCGTCGTCACCCATAGCGACGTGTACACCACCGCCGAAGAGGCGCGAGTCCGCTTCGACCTGGTGCCGGGCGCGCGCGTGCTGCACGTGATCTCGCCCAGCTTCGACGCGTCGGTGCTCGAGTACCTGATGGCGTTCGGGGCCGCGGCCACCATGGTGATCGCACCAGGTTCGGTGTTCGGCGGCACGGAACTGGCCGACCTGATGCGTGAACAGCGCGTCACGCACACGTTCGTGACGCCGGGTGCACTGGCCTCGGTCGACCCGGTCGGACTCGACGAGCTCGGTGTGGTCGTCGTCGGTGGCGAGGCGTGCCCGCCGGACCTGGTCGCCCGCTGGGCGCCGGGACGCCGGTTCATCAACGCCTACGGACCGACCGAGACCACCATCTGGGTCACCTGCACCGAGGCGCTCGCCCCGGGCGAGCACGTCACGATCGGTGAGCCGTTGCGCGGCGTCGAGGTGGTCGTGCTGGACCGTTCGCTGCGTCCGGTGCCCGCGGGTGTGCCCGGCGAGATGTACATCGCCGGACCGTCTCTGGCTCGCGGCTACCACGCCCGCAGCGGACTGACGGCCGAGCGGTTCGTCGCGAACCCGTACGGCGGCCCGGGCGCGCTCATGTACCGCACCGGCGACGTGGTGCAGTGGATCCGTGGCCGCGACCGGTCGGGTGCGGACACCTGGATCATCGACTACCTGGGTCGTTCCGACTTCCAGGTGAAGATCCGCGGGTACCGCATCGAGCTCGGCGAGATCGAGTCGGCGCTGTCGGCGCACCCGTCGGTCGAGTTCGCCTACGTGATCGGCGCACCTGGACCGGGCGGAGCGACCGCGCTGGCCGCGTACGTGCTGCCGGCCTCGGGTGCGACGGTCGAGCCGCGGGTGCTGGCCGACTTCGTCGGCGAGCGGCTGCCGGCGTACATGGTGCCGGCCGCGATCATGCCGATCGCGGAGATTCCGCTGACCGGCGCCGGCAAGGTCGACCGTGCCGCACTCCCGGAGCCGCAGTTCACCGAGCGGGCCGAGTACGTGGCCCCGAGCACGAAGGCCGAGCAGACCGTCGTCGAGGCGTTCGAGCAGATCCTCGGTGTCGGGGACATCGGTGTGGACGACAGCTTCTTCGACCTCGGTGGCCACTCGCTGCTGGCGACGAGGCTGATCGCTCTGCTGCGCGACGACGCCGACATCGACGTCTCGCTGCAGTGGATGTTCAGCGACCCGACGCCGCGCCGGCTCGCGGCCCGGATCGACGCCGCACGTGCGGGCGCAGACACCGGCGGCGAGGCCTTCGGGGTGCTGCTGCCCCTGCGCAGTACGGGCACCGAGGCTCCGTTGTTCTGTATCCACCCGTTCATCGGCCTGTCCTGGTCGTACGGCGGGTTGACGCAGTACGTCGGCGTCGACCGCCCGGTCTACGGCATCCAGTCGCCCGCGCTGAGCGGTGGCCGGTTGCCGGACACGATCGAGGAGATCGCGGCGCTGTACCTCGAGCACATCCGTGGCGTGCAGCCCGAGGGCCCGTACCACCTGCTCGGCTGGTCGTTCGGTGGCGTGGTGGCGCACGAGATGGCGGTGCAGCTGCGGGACGCGGGGGAGCAGGTCGCCACCGTCGCGCTGCTGGACAGCCACCTCGAGATCGTCGACGGCGAGGACGGTGCCGACGAGAACATCCGTGGCGTGCTCGGCGGACTCGGAATCGACATCGACCTGGGGCCGAACGTCGCCGACCTGTCAATCCAGGACGTCGTCGGGATGCTGCGTGACGTGGAGGGCTTCCCCTCGACACTCACGGCCGAGCGGCTGGCCCAGGTGATCGAGAGTGCGGGTCGTGCGGGCGAGCAGATCGAGGCGTACCGACCGCGGCACTTCGACGGCCAGACGGACTACTTCATCGCCGGTCGGGACCGGACCTTCGGGGCGTCCCAGTGGACCTCCACGGTGCGTAGCCTGTCGACCCACGAGGTCGATGTCGATCACAACGCGATGACCACGGCGCAGGCGCTCGCCGAGATCGGTCCGGTGCTGGACGCGATCCTGCGCGGTATCCGGGACTGACAGCGGACGAGAAAGGCCCCGTCACACGATGTCGTGTGACGGGGCCTTCGTTGTATCGAGGTTCAGATGGGGCGAGCAGCCGGTGCACTCGGCCCATCCGGCGGCTCAGATCGGATTGCCGGCTGCCCTCTTGTAGCCCTTGATCGCAGGCCATCCGAAGATGACGATCGCGGCGAGCGACCACAGCGCCGTCTTGATCAACGGCACCGCGACAGGTCCGCCCAGGCTGAGCCCGCGCATGGCGTCGATCGCGGTCGACATCGGCTGGTTCTCGACGAAGCCCTGCAGCCAGACGGGGTACGCCATGGTCGGGACGAAGCCGGAGTTGAAGAACATCAGCAGTGTGCAGACCAGCGACAACAGCTCCACCAGCGGAAGCTTGGCCGAGCTCACCGCGAGCGCGGTCACCAGGGTGGCGAAGCCGACGCCCATCAGCAGCGGGACCAGCAGCATGCCGAGTCCGGCCAACGGTCCCTGGGTGAATCGGAAGCCGAGCAGGAATCCGACGCCGACCAGCAGCACCGTGGTGATGAGGATGCGCACCGACTCCGCGAGCAGTCGACTGGTGATGCCGGCGGCACGGTGCATCGGCAGGATCCAGAATCGGGCCAGCAGGCCCTTGCGCCACTCTTCCTTGAGGCCCATGCCACTGGCGATCGACCCGAACATCGCGCCGACGAGGGAGATCATCGGGACGTACCCGTAGACGCTGTTGATGCCCGTCGCCTTGGTGACGGAGATTCCGAGCACCGCCCAGAACATCACCAGCATCAGGGCCGGGTAGACGATGGCCTGCAGGACGGTGAAGGGGTCGTGGAACTCGCGCAGGAGCAGCCGGTAGGTCTGCACCGTCGTGTGCGTGAACAGTGCCTGTCGCGACGTCTCCGGGTACACCTCGGTGGGCACCGGGAACTCGGAGATTGCGAGGTTCTCGTCCAGTCGTTCCGGGACGCTGAGATCGGTCATCCGCGCCTCACATTCGCCCAGACGGTCAACGGTGCGAACACCAGGACGAGACCCGCACACCAGAGCAGCGACGGCATCAGCATGTGCATGGTGATCGTGCCGTCCGCGATCGAACGCATCGAGATCGAGAACTGGGAGATCGGCTGGTTGCGCACGAAGCCCTGAGACCAACCCGGGAACTGGCTGACCGGGACGAAGCCGGCGGAGAACATACCCAGGATCAGCTGCGGCAGTGTCAGCGCCTGGCTGGTCATCTCGGGGCTCTTGCTCAGCGTGCCGATCAGGTCGCCCATGAGCGAGAGAGTCATCGCGATGCCGAGCGCCATCACGATGAACAGCGTCGACTTGACGGGCCCGCCGGTGAAACGGAAGCCGATGAGGAATCCGTACGCCAGGGCTGCGGCCAGCGAGATCGTGCAGTGCGCCATCGCGGCGGTCATCCGGGAGGCCAGCGGCACGCCGGGAAAGATCGGCATCGTCTGGAAGCGGTCGTTCATACCGTTCGAGGCTTCGAAGGCGGCTCGGCCGGCCGCCGAGATCGCGGTGAAGGCCATCGCCTGCAGGGCGATGATCGGCATCACGAACTGGGCGTAGTCGATGCCCTGGAACTTCATCACGAAGCGAAGGGGGAGATAGAAGCCGATGGTGAAGATGGCCGGAGCCAGCACGGCGATGAAGAACTGGCCGGTCGTCCACATGGTTCGCAGGCTGCGTCCGGACAGCGCCAGCCATTGCTGGACGGCGGACAACTCGGGCTTGCGGTGTCGGCCGGTGCGGGCGATCGTCTTCGACTGTGGCTCCGGCGGCGGACCCCCGTCCGAGGAACGGGTGGTGCGGGCGGCGATCGCGGTCATGCGGGTTGGCTCTCGTCGGCCTGACTGCTGTCGGTGGCGGTGCCACCGGTCAGGGCGAGGAAGACGTCGTCGAGCGACGGGCGTCGCAGCGCGATGTCGGCGAGCGGGATCCGCGAGATGTCGAGCCGGCGCAGCACCTCGGCGAGCGTCTGCGCGCCGTACTGGGCCGGGATCGAGAGCCGGTCGTGGCCGGTCTCGGAGACGTACTCCGGCGGCACCAGGCTGGTCAGCACGGCGAACACTCGCGGCAGGTCGGCCAGCCGCAGCGGCACGACCTCGCAGTAGCTGCCGCCGGTGCGCTCCTTGAGCTGGTCCGCGGTGCCCTCGGCGATGACGGTGCCCTTGTCGATCACGACGATGTTGTCGCTCAGGACGTCGGCTTCCTCGAGGTACTGCGTCGTCAGCAAGATGGTGATGCCCTCGGCCTTGAGATTGGAGACCAGGGACCACACGCTCTGCCGGCTGCGCGGGTCGAGACCGGTGGTCGGCTCGTCGAGGAACACGACCTCCGGCCGGGTCACCAGACCGCAGGCGATGTCGACCCGCCTGCGCATGCCGCCCGAGAACCCGCGCACCTTGCGGTCCGCGGCGTACACCAGATCGAACTGGCGGAGCAGCTGTTCGGCACGGGCCTTCGCGGACTGTCGATTCAGTCCCATCAACCGGCCGAAGAGGACGAGATTCTCGCGGGCGGTCAACGACTCGTCGAGCGCCGCGTACTGGCCGGTCATCATGATCGACCGGCGCACGTCGGCGGAATGGGTGACCACGTCGTGGCCCGCGACGAGTGCGCGTCCTGAGTCGGGGCGCAGCAGGGTCGAGAGCACGTTGACCGTGGTCGTCTTCCCCGCCCCGTTCGGTCCGAGGATGCCGAGGACGGTGCCCCGGGGTACCTCGAAGCTGACCCCCCGCAGCGCGTGCACGTCACCGAAGGACTTTCGGATCCCCTCGACCAGGACGGCGGGGTGTGGTGAAGACATGCACGCGAGTATGTCATGTGAGGACAGCTGCGGAGGTGGACCGGGGATCGATATTGGCGACTTCTGCACCGGAACTACACCCGCCGGTAACCGCTGTAACGCCCGCCGTGCCGTGCCCGATATAGCGCGAATGCGCCGAACCAGGGCGTCATCAGGGTCGGGGCGCGGCGCGCGCTCGATCCGCGGCGTGCACGAACTGCGGCCGGTTTCGGAGGGCTCTATGTATGTAGTCGTCCACAGCGCCCCGTGCGCGGGCGCGGCTTTCCGGCTGATGACCGGTCGCGACTGCCGGGACCCGGTCAGCGCGGCGTCACCCAGATGGTGATGTCGGCGTGCACGACCTCCGTGCCCGACCGGTCGAAGATCGAGACCGGTACGACCACGTCGACGCCGCCGCCGGTGATCTCGTCGAACGCCGGCAGCTCGGGCAGTTCGGCCACCGCTCGCAGCCCGCTCTCGGCCTTGGTCAGGTAGCGCGTGTGCATCGCCTTGGGGATCCACCGATGCGAGGTCGGCACGGTGGCCTCGGCGAGCATGCCCATCGCGGCCTCGGCGAGATTGCAGGCGGCGATGGCGTGGAAGGTGCCGATGTGGTTGTGCACACCCCACCACTTCGGGGCGCGCACCTCGCAGCGTCCCGGCGAGAGGTCGGTGACGCGGGGGAGCACGGTGGCGAAGTAGGGCACGCGTGCGCACATGCCGACCGAGAAGAGTACGGAGCCAAGACGATTGGCGGGCAGTCGCAGCCAACTGCGATAGGTGGGGGTCTGAGTGGCCATGCCCTACCTTACTTCAGAGTAAGGTTGGGGGCCGATTGTGTGCCCCGGTGGATTTGTAGTAACAGCCGGTCTGCGGCATACTGTTCAGGTTGCCTTGGCCCGGGACGCGCTTCGTTGCGGCCCGCGTCGGGCGAGAAGAGGGTCGAGAACCGGGCGTTACGAGCAAGATTGCGTCCAGGTTCGAGCCGAAGCAAGACGGAAGCAGTAACCACCAGTGCTCCTTGTGAGCGCATCCGGTGCACATTCCGCAGTCCGATCCGTGCGTCAGCGCGGGTCGGGGAATGAGTGAGAGGGCGACACGCCCGACCGCGTGGACCGGAGATCCATGACAGATGAACAGCGGCAGCGGGTCGGGGTATCTCCTGATCGAGATCGGGTCTTCCTGATCGCCAATGTTCTTTGCCGTCACGGACTGGGCGGGAACTGTGCAGACGAGGTAGCCCAACCAGGGACTACAGCAACTCGAGTAGCCCCTCCGGGTCTACAAGGGCCTAATCACGGCAAGGAAGAGGACACAAGCGTGGCGGGACAGAAGATCCGCATCAGGCTCAAGGCCTACGACCATGAGGCGATCGACGCGTCAGCGCGCAAGATCGTCGAGACGGTGACCCGTACCGGGGCCCGTGTCGTTGGACCGGTGCCGTTGCCGACCGAAAAGAACGTGTACTGCGTCATCCGCTCGCCGCACAAGTACAAGGACTCGCGCGAGCACTTCGAGATGCGTACCCACAAGCGGCTGATTGACATCCTCGACCCGACGCCCAAGACGGTCGATGCCCTCATGCGCATCGATCTGCCGGCCAGCGTCGATGTCAACATCCAGTGAGCGCGGCGGAGACAAAAACAATGAGTGAGAACAAGATCAAGGGAATCCTGGGCACCAAGCTCGGCATGACCCAGGTCTTCGACGAGAACAACCGGGTCGTCCCGGTCACCGTCGTGAAGGCCGGACCGAACGTCGTCACCCAGATCCGCACCGAGGAGCGCGACGGCTACAGCGCCGTGCAGCTCGCGTTCGGCGCGATCGACCCCCGCAAGGTGAACAAGCCGGTCTCCGGCCAGTTCGCCAAGGCCGGTGTGACCCCCCGTCGCCACGTCGTGGAGCTCCGCGTTGCGGACGCCTCCGAGTACGAGGTCGGCCAGGAGCTCACCGCCGAGGTCTTCGAGGACGGCGCCTACGTCGACGTCACCGGTACCTCCAAGGGCAAGGGCTTCGCCGGCACCATGAAGCGCCACGGCTTCGCCGGCCAGGGCGCCTCGCACGGTGCGCAGGCTGTGCACCGTCGCCCCGGCTCGATCGGTGGTTGTGCCACCCCCGGCCGCGTGTTCAAGGGCATGCGCATGTCGGGCCGCATGGGTAGCGACCGCATCACGACGCAGAACCTCTCGGTCCACAAGGTGGACGCCGAGAACGGTCTGCTGCTTATCAAGGGTGCGATCCCCGGCCGCAAGGGTGGCCTTGTGATCGTCAAGACCGCAGTGAAGGGTGGTGCGTCCGCATGACCGAGACCGCAACCAAGCTCACTCTCGACGTCCGTACCGCCGACGGCGGCACCAACGGCACCGTCGACCTGCCCGCCGAGATCTTCGACGCGACCGCCAACATCGCTCTGATGCACCAGGTCGTCGTCGCACAGCTCGCCGCGGCACGCCAGGGCACGCACTCCACCAAGACCCGCGGCGAGGTTCGCGGCGGTGGCAAGAAGCCCTACCGCCAAAAGGGCACCGGCCGCGCCCGTCAGGGTTCGACCCGCGCTCCTCAGTTCGCCGGTGGTGGCATCGTGCACGGTCCGCAGCCGCGTGACTACTCGCAGCGCACCCCCAAGAAGATGAAGGCCGCCGCCCTGCGCGGAGCCCTCTCCGACCGGGCGCGCAACGAGCGCATCCACGTGATCACCGAGCTGGTCGCGGGACAGACTCCGTCCACCAAGGGCGCGAAGAAGTTCCTCGGCGAGATCTCGGATCGCAAGAAGCTTCTGCTCGTCGTCGGTCGCGAGGACATCGCGGCGTGGAAGAGCGTGCAGAACCTGGAAGGCGTGCACCCCATCGCACCCGACCAGCTCAACACCTACGACGTGCTCAACAGCGATGACGTCGTGTTCAGTGTCGAGGCCCTCAACGCGTTCATCCACGGGCCGGCCGAGTCCGCCCAGGCAAGCAAGGAGGAGAGCAAGTGAGCACCATCGCTGACCCCCGCGACATCTTGCTGGCTCCGGTCATCTCCGAGAAGTCCTACGGACTGATCGAGGCAGGCACCTACACCTTCCTGGTGCACCCGGACTCGAACAAGACGCAGATCAAGATTGCCGTCGAGAAGGTCTTCGGCGTCACCGTGACCAGCGTCAACACCGCCAACCGTCAGGGCAAGCGCAAGCGGACCCGTTTCGGCTACGGCAAGCGCAAGGACACCAAGCGCGCGCTCGTGACCCTCTCGGCCGACAGCAAGCCCATCGAGATCTTCGGAGGCCCGGTCGCGTAAGCGTCTGGGACTTGACGAGATATAGAGGACGAGAAGACTCATGGCAATCCGTAAGTACAAGCCGACTACCCCGGGCCGCCGCGGCTCGAGCGTCTCGGACTTCGCCGAGATCACTCGGTCGACGCCCGAGAAGTCGCTTATTCGCCCGCTGCACGGTCGCGGTGGTCGTAACGCACACGGTCGTATCACCACCCGGCACAAGGGCGGCGGACACAAGC
This sequence comes from Rhodococcus sp. NPDC059234, assembly GCF_042754225.1. Taxonomy (NCBI): domain Bacteria; kingdom Bacillati; phylum Actinomycetota; class Actinomycetes; order Mycobacteriales; family Nocardiaceae; genus Rhodococcus; species Rhodococcus sp. NPDC059234. The sequence goes on along the minus strand of NZ_JBHZAH010000010.1, from coordinate 4,705 downwards.
GCGCCTACCGGCTGATCGACTTCCGTCGCAACGACAAGGACGGCGTGCCGGCCAAGGTCGCGCACATCGAGTACGACCCCAACCGCACCGCGAACATCGCGCTGCTGCACTACGCCGACGGCGAGAAGCGCTACATCATCGCGCCGAAGGACCTGAAGCAGGGCGCGAAGGTCGAGTCCGGTGTCGGAGCCGACATCAAGCCGGGCAACAACCTGCCGCTGCGCAACATCCCGACCGGTACCACCATCCACGGTGTGGAGCTGCGTCCGGGCGGCGGTGCCAAGATGGCCCGCTCCGCCGGTGCCAGCATCCAGCTCCTCGGCAAGGAAGGCCCCTACGCGACCCTGCGTATGCCCTCCGGCGAGATCCGTCGCGTCGACGTGCGCTGCCGCGCGTCGATCGGCGAGGTCGGCAACGCCGAGCAGTCGAACATCAACTGGGGCAAGGCCGGCCGCATGCGCTGGAAGGGCAAGCGCCCGACCGTCCGTGGTGTCGTGATGAACCCGGTCGACCACCCGCACGGTGGTGGCGAGGGCAAGACCTCCGGTGGTCGCCACCCGGTCAGCCCGTGGGGCCAGCCCGAGGGCCGCACCCGCAAGCCCAACAAGCCGAGCGACAAGCTCATCGTCCGTCGCCGGCGTACCGGCAAGAACAAGCGCTAGGAGGGGTGAAGGATGCCACGCAGCCTTAAGAAGGGCCCGTTCGTCGATGATCACCTCCTCGCGAAGGTGGACGTGCAGAACGAGAAGGGAACCAAGCAGGTCATCAAGACCTGGTCCCGTCGTTCGACGATCATCCCGGACTTCATCGGCCACACGTTTGCGGTGCACGACGGCCGCAAGCACGTCCCCGTGTTCGTCTCCGACTCGATGGTCGGACACAAGCTCGGAGAGTTTGCACCGACCCGCACGTTCAAGGGTCACATCAAGGATGATCGGAAGGCGAAGAGGCGATGAGTAACACCGAAACCGCCAACCCGACCGCCAAGGCAGTCGCTCGCCACGTGCGCGTGACGCCGATGAAGGCGCGTCGAGTCGTGGACCTGGTTCGCGGGCGCTCCGTCGAGGACGCGCTGAACATCCTGCGGTTCGCGCCGCAGGCGGCCAGCGAGCCGGTTGCCAAGGTGATCGCCAGCGCTGCTGCGAACGCCGAGAACAACCTCGACCTGGACCCGAGCACGCTCGTCGTCGCGACGGCGTTCGTGGACGAGGGCGCGACCCTCAAGCGGTTCCAGCCGCGTGCCCAGGGTCGTGCGTTCCGGATCCGCAAGCGCACCAGCCACATCACGGTCATCGTGGAGAGCCTGCCCAAGGCCGGCACCTCGACCCGTAATCGCCGGAAGGGAAGTGCTCGATAGTGGGCCAGAAAATCAACCCGCACGGCTTCCGCCTCGGCATCACCACCGACTGGAAGTCTCGCTGGTACGCAGACAAGCAGTACGCGGAGTACGTCAAGGAAGATGTCGCCATCCGCAAGCTCCTCGCCACGGGCATGGAGCGGGCCGGCATCGCGAAGGTGGAGATCGAGCGCACCCGTGACCGGGTTCGCGTCGACATCCACACCGCGCGTCCGGGCATCGTCATCGGCCGCCGCGGCGCCGAGGCCGACCGCATCCGCGCGGAGCTCGAGAAGCTGACCGGCAAGCAGGTCCAGCTGAACATCCTCGAGGTCAAGAACGCCGAGGCCGAGGCCCAGCTCGTCGCGCAGGGCGTCGCCGAGCAGCTCTCGAACCGTGTCGCGTTCCGTCGCGCCATGCGCAAGGCCATCCAGTCGGCCATGCGTCAGCCGAACGTCAAGGGCATCCGGGTGCAGTGCTCCGGTCGCCTCGGCGGCGCGGAGATGTCCCGCTCGGAGTTCTACCGTGAGGGTCGCGTGCCGCTGCACACCCTGCGCGCGGACATCGACTACGGGCTCTACGAGGCCAAGACCACCTTCGGTCGTATCGGCGTGAAGGTCTGGATCTACAAGGGCGACATCGTCGGTGGCAAGCGTGAGCTGACCGCGGGCGCTGCCCCGGCCGGCGATCGCCCGCGTCGCGAGCGTCCGAGCCGTCCGCGTCGCTCCGGTGCCTCGGGCACCACCGCGACCAGCACCGAGGCGGGCCGCGCAGCGACCGCCACCGCCGAGGCCCCGGCCTCCACCGAATCGAATCAGGAGGGCTGACGCATGTTGATCCCACGTCGGGTCAAGCACCGCAAGCAGCACCACCCGAGCCGTTCGGGTGCGGCCAAGGGCGGCACCAAGGTGACGTTCGGTGACTACGGCATCCAGGCTCTCGAGCCGGCCTACATCACCAACCGTCAGATCGAGTCCGCTCGTATCGCCATGACGCGCCACATCAAGCGTGGCGGCAAGATCTGGATCAACATCTTCCCGGATCGCCCGCTGACCAAGAAGCCCGCCGAGACCCGCATGGGTTCCGGTAAGGGTTCGCCGGAGTGGTGGGTCGCGAACATCAAGCCCGGTCGGGTGCTGTTCGAGATGAGTTACCCCAGCGAGGAGATTGCTCGCGAGGCCCTGCGTCGCGCGATGCACAAGCTCCCGTGCAAGTGCAGGATCGTCACGAGGGAGGAGCAGTTCTGATGGCTACCGGAACCCCCGCAGCCGAGCTCCGCGAGCTCAACGAAGAAGAGCTGGTCACCCGGCTCCGTGAGTCGAAGGAAGAGCTGTTCAACCTTCGCTTCCAGATGGCGACCGGTCAGTTGGACAACAACCGTCGTCTGCGCACCGTTCGTCACGAGATCGCGCGCATCTACACCGTCATGCGCGAGCGTGAGCTCGGCCTCGCCGCCGGCCCGGATGCGGGTGACGCGGCATGAGTGAGAACGAGAAGGACACCGCAGTGACTGAAGAGCGTGGGACCCGCAAGGTCCGCATCGGCTACGTCGTCTCCGACAAGATGGAGAAGACGATCGTCGTCGAGCTCGAGGATCGTGTGAAGCACCCGCTGTACGGCAAGATCATCCGCCGTACGACCAAGGTGAAGGCGCACGACGAGAACGGTCTCGCCGGCATCGGCGACCGCGTCCAGCTGATGGAGACCCGACCGCTGTCGGCGACCAAGCGCTGGCGTCTGGTCGAGGTGCTCGAGAAGGCCAAGTAAGACCGCACATGACGAAGCGGCCCGTTCCCCGTGGGGAGCGGGCCGCTTTGCCTGTTCGGGGCGATTTGGAATCCCCCGGAGCTTTCCCTACACTAGAGCGGTTGCCTGTGCCTCCGCATGCCCACATTCGGGCGTCGGGCGGGGCAGCAGACCGCGCGCATCGGGTCGGTAATCCGCTGCGTTCGTAAATCCAGGTCTAGGAGAGATCAGTGATTCAGCAGGAGTCGCGACTGCGTGTCGCCGACAACACGGGTGCCAAGGAGATTCTCTGCATCCGCGTTCTCGGTGGATCGTCTCGTCGCTACGCCGGGATCGGCGACATCATCGTCGCCACCGTCAAGGACGCCATCCCGGGTGGAAACATCAAGAAGGGCGAGGTCGTCAAGGCCGTCATCGTCCGCACCACCAAGGAGCGCCGCCGTCCGGACGGCTCGTACATCAAGTTCGACGAGAACGCTGCCGTTCTCATCAAGCCTGATCACGATCCCCGTGGCACTCGCATCTTCGGCCCCGTGGGCCGTGAGCTGCGCGACAAGAAGTTCATGAAGATCGTTTCGCTCGCCCCGGAGGTGCTGTGATGAAGGTGCACAAGGGTGACACCGTTCTGGTCATCGCCGGCAAGGACAAGGGCGCCAAGGGCAAGGTCATTCAGGCCTACCCGGCGACCGAGAAGGTCCTGGTCGAGGGCGTGAACCGGATCAAGAAGCACACCGCGGTCTCCGCGAACCAGCGTGGCGCCTCCTCCGGCGGCATCGTCACGCAGGAGGCCCCGATCCACGTTTCCAACGTCGCGGTCGTGGACTCGGACGGAAACCCCACTCGCGTGGGCTACCGCACCGACGAGAACGGCAAGCGGGTTCGGATCTCCCGTAAGAACGGGAAGGACATCTGATATGACGAGCACCGAGAAGATTCAGCCCCGGCTCAAGGCGCGCTACCGCGCCGAGGTCAAGGATGCGCTGAACGAAGAGTTCAAGTACGCCAACGTCATGCAGATCCCCGGCGTGGTCAAGGTCGTCGTCAACATGGGTGTCGGTGACGCCGCCCGCGACGCGAAGCTGATCAACGGCGCGGTCGCCGACCTCGAGCTGATCACCGGCCAGAAGCCGGAGATCCGCAAGGCCCGTAAGTCCATCGCGCAGTTCAAGCTCCGCGAAGGCATGCCCATCGGCGCGCGCGTCACCCTCCGTGGCGACCGCATGTGGGAGTTCCTCGACCGCCTGGTCAGCATCGCGCTGCCCCGCATCAGGGACTTCCGCGGCCTGTCCGGCAAGCAGTTCGACGGCAACGGCAACTACACCTTCGGTCTCAACGAGCAGTCGATGTTCCACGAGATCGACGTTGACAAGATCGATCGTCCGCGCGGTATGGACATCACCGTCGTGACGACCGCGACCAACAACGAAGAAGGCCGTGCCCTGCTCAAGCACCTCGGCTTCCCGTTCAAGGAGAACTGAGCCATGGCGAAGAAGGCACTGGTCAACAAGGCCAACAAGAAGCCGAAGTTCGCGGTTCGCGCCTACACCCGCTGCCAGCGGTGCGGCCGTCCGCACTCGGTGTTCCGCAAGTTCGGCCTCTGCCGAATCTGCGTGCGCGAGATGG